>JAYYUU010000187.1:0-13354 GCA_036343835.1 Candidatus Latescibacterota bacterium
GTGGATCTGGGCGCGTTCCCAACTGGCCTCCTGATAGAGGACCAGGGCGGCACCCATCCGCTCGACCTCCCTGGCGTTGATCGCCTGATGGTCCTCGGCAGATGTGGGCAATGGCACGATCAGGGCTGGCGTGCCACTGACCCCCAGCTCGGTCAGGGTACCCATGCCACCGCGACAGATAACTAGATCGGCGGCGGCGACCATTTCGTCCATCTGATCGGCATAGTCAAAACGGCGATACCAGTCGGTCTCGTCGCCGATACCGATGGCTCTAAGCGCCGCTTGCGTCTCAGCTACCGCGTCGTAATCCTGGCCTTTATAGCGACCCGTGACGTGTATCACGGTCAGATTGCCGGCTTCCCGCCACAGGGGCAGCGCCGCGATCACGGCCTCGTTGATCACCCGCGCCCCACCCGAGCCGCCAAAGACCAGGACGACTTTGCGATCTGCCGCGATCCCCAGCTTGGCACGAGCGCCCTGGGGATCGAGCTGCAAAAAGGACTGCCGCACTGGATAACCGACGATGGCCACCCGCTTCATGTCGAACCAGCGCCCGGCCTGCTCGAAAGCCACGCCGATCCGCTGGGCCAACCGGCCCACTACTTGATTTAATAGGCCGGGATGGGCGTTGGGTTCATAGAGGAACACCCGGGCGCGGGAGAGGCCGATTTTGGCCAGCGCCCCGTAGGCGAAGAGAATTGGCGCACTGACATAACCACCCGTGCCGATGATGATCTGGGGCCGGTAGCGCAGCAGGATCAGCGCGGCCTGCACGATCCCGACCCACAACGTCAGCATAAAGCGCAACAAGGCCAGCGGTGACCCCATGCGGGGAAAGGGTCTGGCGCGGACAAAGCGAATGGGATAGCCGTGGCCGGGCACGACCCAGGACTCCAATTTGTCCCGCCGCCCGACATAGAGGAACTCAGCGTCCTCGCGCTGCTGGCGAATTTCGTCGGCGATGGCCAGGGCCGGATACACGTGACCGCCGGTGCCACCACCGGTGAGCAAATATTTCATTTTTGCAAGATCATCTCGACCAGGGTCTGGAGCGGGTCGAGTCCCACGGGTTTGTCGATAAAACCATCGAATCCATTATTTTCGCCATCAGCTTGCCCCAACGGACCAGGAGTTCGACGGCCACGTCCAATCTTTGTTGTTGCTGACGCAACCGGCGTGTGCAAGCAGCCTCTACAGGGTATCACACCGATGGTCATAAAGTTATAAATTAATATAGATATAACCAGTTTGGGTGTCTAACATAAACTACGCTTTTAGGGGCTAACCTGCCCCGAATTGACAACTCCGACGAGCAAAGATAAAATATCGACCAGGAAAGGAATAACATGACCGCACTCACCCCAGCGCAAATCGAACATTATCACGACGAAGGCTATCTGATCGTCGAGAATTTGCTAACGACCGCCGAAGTCGACTCATTTGTCCAGCACGAAGCCGCCCTGGCAGCAGCAGGACCTCGCGGTTTGCAAAACCACCGCGCCGACGAGCAATGGGCCCATCTGGCCCATCACCCCAATATCGCCGGCGTCGTGCGACAGCTAATTGATGGCCACCCCCGCATCGTCCAGACCATGTATATGAACAAGGTCCCCCAGGGCGGCACTGGCATTGCCCTGCACCAGGACACCCACTATCTGCGCAACGAGCCCAATACGCTGATGGCCTGCTGGCTGGCAATGAACGACACCGATGCCGACAATGGGGGTCTGTGCGTGGTTCCCGGCAGTAATCAAAAGGGGCTTTACGAGTTTAGCAAAGTGCGCGATGAGAGCGAGCACACCACGTGGGAGCAGGACTATCCGATGCGCGATCAGCAGGGCAAGGCGTGGGCCGAAACCATGCACTCCTTCGATATCCTCGGCGTCGATGAAGACGAAATCAAACGCCTTACCGTGGCCAAGAGCGCCGGTGTGTTCTTTACCGGCATGACCGTCCACGGCTCCTACGCCAACCACTCAACCGAACGGCCCCGTCGCGCCTTTGCCGTCCACTATGTCAGCGAAGACACCTGGGTCTACCGCTGCGATGTCCAGGACACCGAGCCGGTGCGTTAAAGGCGCAACAGCCGACTATAGGGTTCGGGATCTAAAAGCACACCACCGCTCTGCGCGTAGAAATCATCGTCCAGCGCAAAACCTCCGCCTGCGGGTATTAACCACCGAACCCCTGCGCATGGATGCTCCTTCAGCATCCGCTGCCAGGCATTCGACCCGTAGTTTTCCAACCCATTGGTCTCCATAATCCCACCCTGTAAACCCGGGAAGGCGGGCAGACGGCCGGCTACATTCTTGTTCCAATCGACCAGGATCGGCACACAGGCATTGTCGGCAACAAAGGGGTGCAGGCCAAATTTATCTGCGGCCGCCACCATCTCCAACGCCAGCGACAGCGTCTTGCCCGCCGCCTTGATCGCGACGGCCCCATAGCCCTGCTGCGCCCGCGCCTCGACATCGGACGTCGCGTGCAAACTTTCGTCGGCAGCCAGTCGCGTGGGCATCTGGCTTACATCCGCATCCAACTCCTCGATAAAGGGTTCTTCGACCAACACAATGCGTTCTAATATCCCGACCTTCTCGGCATAGCCCAGAAGTTGCAGCAGGCTTTCCCGTTCTTCATAGCGCCCATTGGCATCCAGATAGTAGAGCACTCGCCCGCTCTCGGTCATCGGCGTTTCGCGATCTTTGACCATTTCGTGCAGACGCCCCAACCACTCGATATCCGCAACCAGCATCTCGGCCTGGTCGCCGGGACGACCGATTTTAATTTTTAGCAAATAGGCGCCACCATCCAGCATTCCGCCGATTTCCTCCTCTGATGAGGCATAGCCGATCGCCGGCACCGAGGCGACATGTTCTTGCCGTCGGGCGAGCAATGGTCGATAGCCCTCGGGAAGCATTGCGTCGAAATTATCCGCACCGATTCCCCTCGCATAGAGTACCCAGGCGGCATTATCGAGCGCGACTAGGGCATTCAGCGCAAAGGTCGTGCGCAAATCCACCTGCCCCGTAATCTGCTGTGCGTATTCATACACCTGTGGCAACACCTGCTGGAATAGTTCCTGCGGACCAACAAAGGACCGACCGCGCACCAAACCCAATGCCCGCTCCAATACCGCCACCATCAGCGCATTGCCCCCGACTTCGCTGTGGGCGGCAAAGACCCGGGGATCCGACCACAACACTGCCAACCCGCCGACGCCATAGGCTATGCGCCCCTCTCCATCGGTGAGTCGGACGACCAGATTCCACTTCTCGTGGAACAACGCGCCCTTAAAGGCGAAGGGCCGAATAAAGGGTTCGCGCTGTATCTCGAGGTCGGCGCTGATTATCTGCATCACTTGTGTCCTTCGGTGTCCTTCGGTGTCCTTCGGTGTCCTTCGGTGTCCGCGTTGTACGTTTTTTATTTAGAATATGGCAAAACCACTCAGGGGGAAATATCATGCGCAAGGCATTGGCGTTTTGAACGACTGTATTTTGCGCCGCTTCATCTTTAGCCCAACTGGGAACGCGACATCCGCCTCGACGACCTCGGCATCAACGCCGTCTTCGCCCACAGCATTAGCATCGACCAGCAGACCATGGGTTTATACGGGACAAACTGCAAAGTGATCGAGGAGTCCAAATACAGCATCAGCGGATGTGGTGAATTAGGCTATTCCGCTTTTTGTAGCATTGCTTCCAGCATCACCAGGCTCTCCATCACCGCCCGCCCGTGGTGATAGGCCGCCTTCCACTCCCCGGCTTTGACCCCCTTGGGCACGCCGGCAGCGTCGATCTCCTCAAACCACTCGCCATCCGACCAATCGACCTGGCGCTGGTCGATCCACCGCAAAATATCGGAGAAGTTGCCGAAGTAGCGTTCCTCGCCGGTGAGCCGGTACATATAAAGCGCGCTGAGCATTGCCTCGCCCTGAACCCAGAAGATTTTAGTCTGGCCCTCGGCCACCTGCCCCAAACGACCGGTATTAAAAAACCCGCCCTGCTCGTGGTCGTAGCCATAGTCGAGCCCGTAGTCCCAAATCTGCCGAAAGAAATCGCGAAAAGGGCCTGAACTCAGCCCGGCCGCATCCAAAGCCTCGATCAACATCCACACATTCTCAATATCGTGCCCGTAGTAGACCAGTTCGTACCAGCGCCCTGTCAACGGCGTCCAATCCAATTGATAACCATCCGTACAGGCCCCGTAGCGCTTGCGCCAGACCGCGTTGCTCTGGATTTGGATCAATTCGATCAGCCGCTCGCGCGCTAGAGAATCCCGCGAGAGTCGATAATAACTCGTCAACGCCTCCATCAGATGCAGATGGGTATTCATCAACTTGGTCGATGGGGTGGTGTAGAAGAAAGTCATGCTATCGGGTGGCGCATAGCTCCAATCGGGACGAAGATACTCGATATAGCCCCCGCGCTCCCCATCGTGTGCCCGAGCGTCGAGCAGCGCGAAGTGCGCGTTGGCCAATTGCCGCGCTTTTGCATCGCCAGAAGCCAGGGCGTACTCGCTGAGCGCATAGAGCCCAAAGGCCTGGCCGTAGAGATGCCGATCGGCCATCGTCGCCTTTTTGCCCCTGTGATCGACGGCCCAGTGGAAACCACCGTGCTCCTTATCCCACATCGCATCGCGCAAAAACTCATAGCCGTGCCGCGCGGCTATGAGATGGCCGTCATCGCCCAAACCCAGGCGGTAGAGCCGCGAGAAAAACCACACCATCCGCGCCTGGGTCACCAGATACTTGTCGGCGTCTCCCAGATATTGGCCCGCTAAATCATGGTGCAGACGATAGCCGCCGTATTTTCGATCGATGCTCTGCGGGAACCAGAATGGCAGGATATTCTCGTAGAGTATATTCCGCAGCGTCTGCGCCCGGTCTTCCAGGGTCTCGCGATCCTGGGCTATCGCCGCTACCGCCAGCAATGCGCAGCACAGACACCATCGCACCACCCTCATCGTCCCATCTCCACCCGCAACTCCTCGAGCAAGTGCAGACATTCGAGCACCGCGCGGCCATTGTGATAGGGCGACTTCCACGCCCCGGCCTTGCCGCCCCCCACTGTGCCATCCTCATTTACCACCGCATGCCAGTCGCCGTGCTCCCAATCGGCCTGGTGCCCGGCGATCCAATCGTATGTTTTGACAAAGACCTGCCAGTATTTCAACTCACCTGTCAGTCGATACATCACCAGTGCGGCGACCAGGCCCTCGGCCTGCACCCACCAGACCTTTTGTCGCGCGTCGGCCGGTGCGTCGAACTCCCCCTCGTTATAAAAACCACCCGCCTCGTGGTCAAAACCATATTCGAGCGAATAGTCCATCAACTGCCGATACAGATCCCGCATCGGCCCATTGGACAATCCCGCCGCCTGATGCGCCTCGATCAACAACCAGACATTTTCTATATCGTGCCCGTAGGAAACTCGGTTGTGCGGCGGCTCGAGTATCGGCGTCCAGTCGCGCAAGTATTTGTCGGTGCAGACGCCAAGGTCTTTGCGCACCACCGCATTGCTCTGCACGAAAATCAGCTCCAATAACCGCTCCCGCACCCGCTCGTCGCCGCTGACCTGATAGTAGGTCGTCAAGGGCTCCATCAGATGCAGATGGGTATTCATCAGCTTGCCACCGTGTGGCGTGCCCATATAAGTTCCCGTCTGCGGCCCAGTTTGCCAGTCGCGGAGGAACCACTCCAGATAGCCCCCGTATTTCCCATCGTGTGCCCGCGCTTCGAGCAATTCGAAAAACTCATTGGCCAGCGCAATCGCGCTCGAATCCGCCGTGGCCTCGATATATTCGGCCAGCGCGTAGAGGGCGAAACCCTGTGCATAGAGATGTTTGTGCGGTCGGGTAGCGATCTCCCCGGCGTCGTCAACCGACCAGAAAAAGCCGCCGAAGACCTTATCCCACATCCGCTCGCGCAAGAATTCAAAGCCGTGGTGGGCGACTTCGAGATGCGCTGGACCGCCATAGCCGTCATTGTAGAGTCGGGAAAAAAACCACAGGGTCCGCGCCTGGGTCACCAGCGCCTTGTCGGCGGGCCCCTGCCACTGACCCGACCCGTCGTGATTGAGGCGATAGCCCCCGTGCGGATCCACGACCTCCGCATACCAGAACGGGACGATATTCTCGTTGAGCAGGCGCTCAAGCCCCACTTGCAGGCGGGCGAATTCGGCCGCGTTTGGTTGCGCCAACGCCGCATTGGCCGCCAGTGATAACGCCAGTGTACATATCGCGAGTTTTGCTCTCATATAGCAACCGATCTACGGCACGTGACCGCTAGGTCAATACTACTGATAAGACTCGGTGCGATCCCCGCCATTGACGCTTAGATGCTGCCCCGTCACATAGCTGGCCGCCGCTGACACCAAAAAGACCACCGCTGCAGCAACCTCGTCGGCACCTCCTGAACGACGCAGCGGAATCGTTTTGAGAAATTGCTCGCGCACCTCCGCCGAGCGCCGCTCCAGCGCCCCAACTCCCATCCCGGCGTGGATGATTCCCGGCGAAATCGCGTTGACGCGAATGCCGTGCTGAGCCTCTTCTTTCGACAGGACCTTGGTCAGCGCCACCACCCCGGCTTTGCTCGTGGCATAGGCCGCCGCGCCCCCCGGCAGCGTATTGACCACATTCGAGGCAATATTGACGACCGACCCGTCTTCTCGCTTGCGCATATGCGGCAAGGCGGCCTTGCACATATAGAGCACGCTATTGAGATTGATATCGACGACCTTGTGCCAATCTGCCAATGGCATGTCGACCACGAACTGGCCACCGATAGTGATGCCGGCGTTGTTGATCAGAATATCCAAGCCGCCCATTTTATCGACCACCTTCTCGACCAGCGCCTGCGCAGCATCTGGCTTGGCGATATTGGCCTGAAAGACAGCCGTACCACCACCCAACTCATCCGCCAGATTTTGCGCCTGACCCGCCTGGGTGTTGTAGTGCACCGCGATACTTGCTCCTGCGGCGGCGAGGGCGCGGCAAATGGCCTGGCCGATGCCGCCGGCGGCACCACTGACCAGGGCGCTGCGATCCCGTAGTGACATAGGTCTCCATTTTTAGATTATAGTGCGGTGTTTATCACTCGCCGCCCTTGCCCAGTGTATAGCGCCTGGCGCTGCCGTCCTTAACCCAATCCGCATAACCCAACTCGGCTAGTTTGCGCAAATCGTTTTGCAGCGTGCGCCCCGATTGCCCACCCCCCGACTTTTGCGCCTTTAACCGTCGCTGGATTTCGGCTACCGTCAACCCGCTGTTGTTCCCACCCAACAACTCGACCAGCTCGCGCTGGCGCATATTGAGCACAGGTGCCCCCGCCGTTTTTTGCTCTAACCCGAGTGCCTGGACCACCGCCGCTTCGTCGAGTACCGAATCGCGCGCATATAGCGCCACGGCGCGCTCGATCGCATTTTGCAACTCGCGGACATTGCCGGGCCAATCGCATTCGACCAAGCGTCGTATCGCCCCGCGGGCGATGCGCTCTATGGGCCGATCACTGCGACGGGCGATGCGCTCGGCAAAGTGGCGGGCTAACTGCGGAATATCCTCCTTGTGGTCCCGCAGAGGCGGCAGGACCACCGGCAGCACATTGAGCCGAAAGTAGAAGTCCTCGCGGAAATCACCCTCCGCTATCAGCTCTTCGAGCGGACGATTGGTCGCGCCGATGAAGCGGATATCCACCTCGAGGGTCTCAGTACTGCCCAGGCGCTCAAAGGACTGCGTCTCCAGCACCCGCAGGAGCTTCACCTGGGTCGGCAGGGGAATATCCCCGACCTCGTCGAGAAAGAGCGTGCCCCCGTCGGCGAGTTCAAAGCGCCCGGGCTTGGCTCGATCGGCGCCGGTAAAGGCCCCCTTTTCGTAACCAAAGAGCTCGCTTTCTAACAAACTTTCGGGAAAGGCCGCGCAGTTGATGGCGACAAAGGGCTTGTCGCGACGACCGCTGCTTTTGTGAATCGCCCGCGCCACCAGTTCCTTACCCGTCCCCGACTCGCCCCGCACCAACGCCGTCAAATCGGTCGCACTCACCTGCTTGATCAGCTGATACACGCTCCGCATCTCCACACTGCCCCCCACCAGTTCCTCGAACTGGTCACCCGACTCCAACTCCTGGACTCGCATTTCGAGGCTGCGCACCCGCTCCTGAAAATACTCCAACTCGCGCCGATGCATATTGGCGTGCAGCGAGCGCACCAACCCCAGGACCTCCTCCGGCTCAGAGCGGCGCAACAACTGCACCTCCGCGCTCCACTCGACCACCCAGACTGCGCAGCAGTTTTCCGCGATTGCCCGCCGCCCTTCCTCAGCCAAATCCTCGATGCGGCCGTCCATCCGCGTTATTTGTTCGGGGTCCCGCACCATAATGGCCAGCCCCTTGCGAATCGTCTCCTGCACTTGCAGTGCCGCACTGACAAAGAGCGCGCCGATATCTCCGGCCAAGCCCACTGCTGCTAGCGCCGTAGTAACCTCGTCGATATTCGCGTAGTGGAATTCGATATCGAGCCCTTTTTCACTCGACTCCATTTCCAGGACAAAGAGCCCCGAGGGAAAAATGCGGTCGAGGAAGCGTGGACCTAGCTCCTTTAACGCCATGCCCAGATAAACCCCCTCATCGCCCTCGGGCATCGCGTCGATCATCAGCTGCATCAAATTGACGATATCGCGGTCGTAGTCGCTGTAGAGCCCGCTGCCCTCCCAGCCGACCTCGCCGACAAAGTAGCGGCCGGCGGCCAACTCGCCATAGTGGACGGCAAACTCGAAGAGGAAGTGCACCGCGTGGAAATAGGTATAGCCCTTGCCGTGGAGCAATAGCGCACTCTCCTCGACACTGGATAGATCGGCCAATTCGTCGACCAGTTTTTCGGCGGCAGCCGGGCGAATGCCCAGCAGATGTTGGTGAATGGCCTGGACTAAGCGCCCCGAGACAACCATTGCGTCGATCGGCGTGGTGGCAACTGCGGGTTCGGCCATCAGACCGCTCAATGCCACGGCGCGGCGCAAGCGCTTTAAATAGGCCGATTCTGCAACCATGACACGCCCCCTTATCCTCGTTCGTTGCCTTTGGCTAAATTACGCACTTTTGCGCGACATTGCACGAATCGAGCACGGAGAGCAGATATTCGTTATCGGCGGGCCTTTGCGATGTCAGCCGCAGACAATCGGGCATATCTGCTCGCCAGCGCGCCCGTATGCCCTGGGCTTCGAGACTTGCCCGCAGGGGCTCTGCCGCGATCCCCGCAAAGCGCACCAGCAAGAAATTCGCCGCAGTGGGATAGGCCCGCAGCCAGGACCGCTGGTTCAACCCGGCATATAACCTCTGGCAATCGCTGCAAATCTGCGCGATCGTCTCCTGTAGATGGGCCTGATCTGCAAGCGCCACCCGCGCCGCCAGCAGCGATAGCGAATTGACCGCCCAGGGAATCTGCAATTTCGCCAACGCCGCGATAACCCGCGCGGACCCCACCGCATATCCCACCCGCAAACCGGCCAGCCCATAGGCTTTGGAAAAGGTCCTGAGTACCACCAGGTTTTCCCGCTCGCGCACCCAGGGCACAAAACTGCACCCCGTATAATCGGCATAGGCTTCGTCGACGATGCACAGACATTCGGGCAGTTCATCGAGCAAATAACCGAGAGCCCCCTCGCCTACGAGCGCATTTCCCGTCGGATTGTTGGGACTGCTCAGCAACAAGACTTGGGCTCCAGAACGCCTACCTGCCGCGATAAAGCGCTCGGGTGAGAACCCGAAGTCCTCGGCGCCCAGAGGCACCTCCACCACTTCGACCGAACAGCGCTTGCCCGCCGCGACAAAGCGCTCGTACGATGGCGAGGGAACGATTAACTTACCTCGTTCCAACAACAACTTCGAGAGAAAGAGCCACAGTACCGCTTCGCCGGCCCCATTATAGGCGATAAAGTGTTCCGACCCCAAGCCCCAGTGCGCAGCCAGATCCCCGCGCAGGGACTCGGCCCACTGCTCGCCGTAGAGACTATAATTCCCTGCCAAAGCATAGGCGGCCAATTGCTCTCGCACTTTGGGCGATGGACCGTAGGGATTGGTCGCGGCATCAAAGCGATATTTATGCTCTTGCATTATTTACTCTCCTGTAGCGGATGGTGGACACTCGCCAATCCTCAACCAGCCCATAGGCAAATGCCGTGCCCGTCTTTTTTAGCCACCATTCTCCAGAGGGAAGCTTATAATTTCTTTTCATCTTGCGCAATATCGCGTAATTTACTGCAACTTTTTGCAAGGATAGACGAAGGTCAATCTACGCCTTTAAACTCCATAAACCACACAAAAACAATACCGTTATTAATACCTAATTCCTTCGGCACAAACTTTGCGATAGACTTTGGGCACTCCATCACACAAAGGAATCTACGATGTTGCCCATTATCCTCGCCCCCATCATCCGCCTGGCCCTCTGGATCTACTTCCGCCGCATCGAAGTCCGCGGACGCGAATTCATTCCCCACAATCGACCGCTGATCTTTGTGGCCAATCATCCCAATGTCATGCTCGACACGCTGCTCTTGGCCGCGATGATCCCCGGTCGCAAACCGCACTTTCTCGCCAAGAGCACACTCTTCAAAAGGCGGCTCTACGCCTTCTTTTTGCGGCAATTGGGCGCCCTGGCCGTCCGCCGCCAGCAAGACGGTGCCCACGGCGGCAATCGCGATATGTTCCGCCAGGCCTGCGCCGTCCTGCAGCAGGACGGCGCTCTGGCGCTCTTTCCAGAGGGCGGCAGCCGCGCCGGACGCCAGGTGCACACGCTCAAACCAGGTGCCGCCCGCATCGCCCTGCACGCGGCCGCAGCAGGAGCCCACCAGACGTGCATCGTCCCCGTCGGCCTGACCTATACGGCCCCGGAGCTCTTTCGCAGCGATGTCGAATTGCACTTTGGCCCGCCGATCGCAGTCGCCGATTTTCTCGCGACCCATCAGCAGAATCGCCAGCGTGCGGCCACTCAACTCACCACAGCCATCCACGCGCACCTGGTGCAACTGACCTGGCATCTAGATTCACCTGCGCTCGCCCAACCGATAGAAGACGCGACCACCCTATACGCCGCGCGACTCGCCGACGAATTCTCCGCCAACCCCCATCTGAGCCCGCACCTGCGCGCCGGCCAGGCGCTGATTCGCGCCGCCCACCACTACGCCGCGACCGAGCCCGCACTATTTGACATCCTCTCCCATCGCCTGCGAATCTACCAGCGCAAAATCCGCCGACTCGCCTTCCCCCATCCAGGCCTCCCCGACCACGAGCCCATTTCACCGCAACGACCACTGCTCGCCATCGGTCTCGCCCTCCCCGCCCTCTACGGCTTGCTGCACAATGCCCTGCCCTATCTGCTCCCCAGGCTTTGCGCCCGATCATTCCAACGCGAGCCCGAAATGATCAGCACGGTTAAATTCGCCGTTGGCACAGCGGCCTTTCCGCTCTATTATCTCTTGCGGACCGGGGTTTCGGGGGTTTTCTGGGGATGGCCCTCGGCTCTTTTTTATGGCCTCACCCTGCCCCTAAGCGGCCTTTTAGCCCTATACTATAGGGAGCGTATCCTCGCAACCATACCGCTGTGGAAGCTATGGGCGACCCCTAAAAGGCGACGCGCCCATCTCGAAAAGCTCAATTGCGAGCGACGCGCACTCTTAGCCGACCTCGACCAACTCAAAGAGCGCTATATCGCCGAGGCCCTAACTGAACAACACCAATACTAAAAAAAACAAGCAGCGGATCCTCGGCTGGGCCCTCTACGACTGGGCCAACTCGGCCTTTGCCACCACGGTTATGGCCGCCTTCTTCCCGGTATTTTTCAAAGAGTACTGGAGCTCGGGCACCGACGTCGAGCAAAGCACCTTCCAGTTGGGCCTGGCCAATTCGCTCGGCAGTCTGGTGGTGGTGATCCTGGCCCCGCTATTGGGGGCCATCGCCGATCAGGGCAATACCCGACGCAAATTCCTCTTCGCCTTCGCCTTTCTGGGCATTCTGGCCACCGGCTGCCTCTATCTGGTCGGCGAGGGCCATTGGGGCCTGGCCGTTTTTGTCTACGGAGTGGCCTCCATCGGATTTTCGGGGGCCAACGCCTTTTACGACGCGCTCTTAGTCGAAGTGGCTGAGCCGGACAAATCGGATTTCGTCTCGGCGCTGGGCTATAGCCTGGGCTATCTCGGCGGGGGTTTGCTCTTCGCCGTCAACGTGGCGATGGTCCTCAACCCGCAGACCTTCGGCTTAGCCGATGCCAGCCAGGCGGTGCGGGTGTGCTTTTTGATGGTCGCGGTCTGGTGGGCGGTCTTTTCGCTGCCGCTGCTCTTATGGGTCAAGGAAGCGCCGCGGATCGACCCACCCCGAGGCTGGCAGGCGATCTCAGCCGGCTATCGGCAACTGGTTGAGACCTTCCGCGAAATCCGGCGCCTGCGCACGACCTTTGTCTTCCTCATCGGCTATTGGCTCTATATCGACGGCGTCGACACCATCGTGCGAATGGCCATCGACTACGGCATGTCAATAGGCCTTGCCACCGACAACCTGCTCCTCGCCCTGGGGATCACCCAGTTTGTGGGTTTTCCCGCCGCCCTCGCCTTTGGCAAACTCGGCGAGCGCTTCGGCACCCGCAAGGGGCTCTTTATCGGCCTGGCCGCCTATATCGCGGTGACGATCTGGGGCTACCTTCTGGACGAGATCTGGGAATTTTACTTGCTGGCCGTGGCGGTCGGCCTGGTCCAGGGCGGCGTCCAGGCCCTCAGCCGCTCGCTGTATTCGCGTTTGATCCCCCGCGACCGGTCGGCGGAGTTTTTCGGCTTCTACAATATGCTCGGCAAGTTCGCCGCGGTTATCGGTCCGACGCTGATGGGGTGGGTGGCAGTGCTTACGGGCAATCCGCGCTTCGGGATTCTGTCGATCGTCGTGCTCTTTATCGCCGGCGGGATCTGTCTCTATTTCGTCGATGAGGAAAAGGGCATTGCCGCCGCGCGAGCAATCGAGACGGCTTAATCGACCATCACCTCGCGATCGCTGGCATCGCGCTCCCCCGCCACCATATCCTCGCGATCGGCCTTTTTGACCAAAAAGGCATAGGTCATAAAGCCCCCCGCCAGCGTTATCCCCAAACCCAACAGCGATTTTAACCAGGCGGCGAAGAGCAACTGGCCCACGCAATACAACGCCCCCCAGATAAGCATGATCCCGCCGAGAAAGGCGAGGAAGTCCCGCGGGTCGAGTGCCTCGTGCTCGACGCCGCACTCGGCGGGCGATCTGCCGCCAACCCGGTCCCGGAGGCCGCGCCCGCAGATAAAAGCGGTGCAGCACTTCGCGCGATTCGGGCTCGGTTTTCAAGGTGACCCC
>JAYYUU010000188.1:0-6157 GCA_036343835.1 Candidatus Latescibacterota bacterium
CGCAAATCTTCAGATGGTAGATAACCTCCACTACCTCGAAGGCGAACACCTGCTGGTAGATAACCTCCCCTACCAACGGCCCGGGGGACTAAAAACGCCCGGAGGCGCCCCCCGCGACCGGACCGACCGCACGCAGCTCTACCTGTTAATGCTAGGTGCTATAAATACTAACCTGCCACCTCTTCCGTAGGTTGATACTCGATCCGCCGCATAAAACGCTCACCCTGATCGTAGTCCGGCTGGCCGGAGACGAAACGCCACATTTGCACGCGTCGCATGAGTTCGTAGCGATGTTCGTTGCCCTCCCACCCGTGGTTGGTGTTGAGGATCTTGCCGATCTCGGGGTCGTCGAGATCCGCAGTGTCGAAATTGCGGACCTGGGGTCTAGTCGGGTTGAGCCGCAGCTTATACATATAGCGGTCCTGGTCGGTGTGATTGCTGCGGGAGCCGTGCCAGACGCCGGTGTTCCACACGTACATCGTGCCCGCCGGGCAGGTCGCCCAGATCTTGCCGCGCATATGCTGATAAATATGGATCTCCCCGGTGCGCACGCTGCGGAACTGCGTCCCCGGCACCAAAAAGGTGCCACCCATCTCATCGGGCGTATCGACCGGGAAAAACGACAGCTGGATATCGAAGTAATTCTCGCGAAAATCAATGACCGAATCCTGGTGCATATCCGGTCCACGGGTATTTCCGGCCTGGACCAGATGTGCAGCGTGGTGGTCGTAGAGCGGGTCGGGGCCGACCAATGAGTGGATCAGACCCCGCACCTGGGGCAGCCGGAAAGCATCGCCCAGCGCGGTGCCCTTGGGCCAGGTCTCCTCAAAGGACGAGCCCACCGCGAGATAGCCGAAATGATGGTCACGCATCTCTACTAGGCAAGCCTCGCACAGGTCCTTGGGGACCATATCATCGATTCTCAGATAGCCCGAAGCGACGAACTGCGCCATCTGCTTCGCTGAAATCAAATATTCGCTCATGATGCGTCCTCCTCGTCTTGCAATTCGTTAAACTTCGACAACACGGTCTGGTAGGGCAAAGGTCCCAAATCGTAGCCCTCGTCAGCCGAGCGGTGTTTCAACTCCGACATCTGGATCACCTCCCAGCCGTCGCGCATCGCCGCTAGGGCGTTGTCATAGGGGGGCTCGCCCTCTTCAACCAGGTCGCGGATCGGGCCTTTGGAGGCCTCGTAGCGGGCCCAGGCGACGGGCGGGGCGGTGAGGGCGGGGGTGGTCTGGAATAACACCAGGATATCTTGGACAGCGGGCATGGAAAACTTCCTCTAGAAAAGATGCGTGAAATGGATCCTATCCCTGCGGACACGGCTACAAACGGTGCGGCACAGGCGAAAAAAATAAAGGACCTGGAGATGGGAGATCAAGCAGTGGCGCAGATCAGCGTCCGTAGCCCTTGGTCAGATGCCAGCCGTGGCCGTACTCGCAGACGTAGATGCGCAATTCGGCGCCCTGCTCCCGGCGCAGGATATCGGCGCGGCGCTGTGCCTCGGTCTGGTTGCGATACGAGTCCTTCGGCTGGCCATTGGCGCCAGTGCACACCGGGCACTGGCTGCTGGGCGTCTGTCGATTCTCCGGCGCCAGGTGCCACGATCCACAGGTATCGCACGGGTAGGGGACCAGCTTGCGGCCGTATTTGGACCAGACGTGATCGGCGCCCTCGCGGGCCTCCCGCTCGGACGGATATTCCGTCAGCGGCTTGCCGGAGATCTTGCCGATACAGGTTTCACTCTTCATCGTCGACATTAAAAACTCCTCGGTAAAGGCGACCGGCCCGCAGCGCAATATCGAGTTCGCGCTGATAGCGTTTTACCAAGCGCACCTCCTGCGCCGTCATCAGCGAAATCGCATAGCCCCGCGATCCCGCCCGGCTGGTCCGGCCGACGCGGTGCAGATAGTCTTTGCTCCGCGTCGGAATATCGAAATTGAATACGTGCGAGACACCCTGGATATCGAGCCCGCGGGCGGCGATATCCGAGGCGATCAGAACCTGGGCTGTCGCAGCGCGAAAATCGTCAATGGCCTTTCTGCGCTGCGCATTGTCCTGCGCGCCGTGCAGATCGACGACCGCGATCTTGTGATGGGCCAATTTGGCGGTGATTGTTTGGGCATTGGCATTGCGATGGACGAAGACGATGGCCCGCACGGGACGCAGCGCGCTGAGCAATTTGCGCAGTAGGTCCGGTTTATCGCGGGCTTCGCATTCGATATAGGCGTGTTCAATCGCGGCGTTTACCCGGCCAGCACCGGCGTGGATCTGGACCAGATCGGGCGCGAGCACCGCGCTTTCTTTGGCACTTTCAGCCTGCCTGGTCGCCGACACGAAGATGAGTTGTCGCTCGCGCAGCGTCGATTTGATTATGGCCTGGATCGCGGTCAGGCTGTCCCCGGCCAACAGGCGATCCACCTCGTCGATAATTATATATTTGACCGTATGGGGTTTGATCTTGCGCAAACCGATCAACTCGACGAGCCGCCCCGGCGTCCCGATAACGATATGCGGCTTGCTCTTTAATTTTTCCACTTGCCGCTTGGTCGAAACCCCGCCAATCAGCACTTGCCAGCGGATGCCTAAGCCAGCTCGCTCTGCCAGATCCCGTCCGACGTCGCAGATCTGCATCGCCAGCTCGTGGGTCGGCACGACGATCACAGCCTGCAGCAAACGCTGTGCGGAATCGATCTGCGACAGGAACGGCAATAGATAAGCCAGGGTCTTGCCCGTTCCGGTTTCAGAGCTGACATAGGCATCTCGCCCGGCCAATAGCGCGGGTATGGCTTGTATTTGGATGGGCATGGGCTCGGTAATATCGCCCGAAGCTAAGGCCGATTCGAGGACTGGTAATACGCCTAAGTCGCTGAAGGTTGCCATTTCGCATTCTTTAGTGTCGATGGACAGAGCAACGAGAAAATAACTAGCTTCTATCAGGTCGTCTAACGCGCATTGAGTATTTATCTTAATAGCGCTTAAAAGGATTATACACCGCTACGGAAGAATACATGCCGCCCCCGATCCTACTTTTCGGCGCCACATCCCTATCCGGATTTAATCTGGCGCGCCTCTTCCCCCAGAACATCCAGCCCTTTGTTCCACCGAATAGCCAAAATTCATGGCCAGCGCTAAACCTCGAGGATCCAGCCTGGCTCAAGGCCCTTTTCTCGGCACAACAACCACAACTCTTGATCTATTGCCACGCCATCTGCGATGTCGGTAAATGCGAAACTGCACCCGACTGGGCCCACGCAATCAACGTCGGCCACATCCACCGCCTGATCGCTACCCTGCCGGACGCGGTCCGCCTGGTATATGTCTCATCAGACCACGTCTTTGGCGGCAACGGCGCCTACGACGAAGAGGCCACCCCCTGCCCCATCAGCGTATACGGCACAACCCGCGTCGAGGCCGAAAGCCTCGTATTAAAACGCGACCGCTCTCTCGTCCTGCGCCCCGGCCTGGCCATTGGCCCTTCGCACAATGGCCGCACGGGCCATTTGGACTGGCTGGCCTACCGCCATCGACGCCACCTGCCCATAACCATTATCGCAGACGAATTTCGCTCCGCAGTATGGGCCGACGACCTGGCTGCGCGCATCATGCAATTGGCCCAAAGCGACGCCACCGGCCTGAGACATATCGCCGCGACCCAAGCCGTCTCCAGAGTGGAACTGGCCGCATACCTGGCGCAGCATTTGGGCATCGACCCGGCCTTTAAAATCGCCAGCCGCCACCAACAGCCCGCACCCCATCTGGGACGAGTCGAACTGACTACGGCCTATCGAGGCGAGCGGTACCAACCGTTGCCGAGCGTATTGGAAAAGAACATACCTGGCTTCGATCAGACCGTCCAACGCAATTGATTTCACCTTGACAGAGTCTATTGAGGTTGCACCTTAAAATAGCCTCATTCTCGCAAACGCTTTTGTCGCGCGCGGGTAACACCTTGCTCAGCACCCGGTGTTCCATAGTCTTGATGGGCATTTGCAACCGGACATTGGGAGAGATCTTGAATCTACTGAACCGGACGATTCTCCAGATGGCGGCAGTAGCGGCGCTGGTGTTTCTCGCCGTCACAGCGGCCAGCGGCCAGCAACAGCCCCGGGAGAGCAGCACGCTCAGCGGCTTTATCCGCGACCGCGACGACGGCGAGAGCTTGCCCAACACCTCGATCGCCATCGCGATCAAAGATCGGGAAGTGGGCACGCTGAGCAACTCGGAGGGCTATTTCGCTGTGCGGGGGTTGCCGTCGGGGCGGTGTGTGGTCACCGTGTCCTATATCGGCTACGCCACCTACCGCGACACCTTCTGGTTGGCGACCGGCCAGGATCTGCGCCGGGATATCGAGCTGGACCGGGAAGTGCTGAGGCTGGGGGAGGTCGTCGTCGAGGCGGAGGCGGCGGACCGGGTGGAAAACGAACTGAGCCATCAGCCGAGCGTCGTAGTGCTGCAGGCGCGCAACCTCAAGCAGATGCCCGCCATGGGCGAGCCCGACCTGCTGCGCAGCCTGCAGCTATTGCCGGGCGTGCAGACGGCCTCGGATTTCAGCAGCGGGCTCTACGTGCGCGGGGGCGGGCCCGACCAGACCGGCATCCTGCTCGACCAGGTGCGGCTCTACAATCCCTCGCACGCCTTCGGCTTCTTCTCCACCTTCAATCCCGACGCGATCAAGGACGTCACCTTCTACAAAGGCGCCTATCCGGCCCAATACGGCGGCAACCTCGGCGCCGTCCTCGACGTGCAGAACCGCGATGGCAACCGCCGCGACTTCAACACCAGCGGCGGGGTCAGCCTGATCTCCAGCCGGGCCACGGTCGAAGGCCCCTTGGGCAATGGCTCCTGGATGGTCGCCGGCCGGCGCACCTATATCGACCCCGTGCTCAAGGCGATCCGCGGCGCTTCCGACGAGCTCAACGGCCTGGGCTACTACTTCTACGACGTCAATGGCAAGATCAATACCCAGTTGACCAACAACGACAACCTGATGATCAGCTTCTACGGAGGCGACGACGATCTCAACGTCGGGGTCAGCGAGGGGGCGGACAACCTCACCTTCAATATGCGCTGGGGCAACCGGGCTCTGACCGGCCGCTGGACGCACGTCTTCTCGCCGGCGCTCTTCGGCCGGATGATCGCGCTATTCTCCAAATACCGGAGCGATATCAGCCTGGATATTTTCGACACCCCGATCGCCGTCCGCAACCACTTGCAGGATATCACCGTCAAAGGGGATCTCGATTATTTCGCCAACGCCGACCACACCATCCGCACGGGCGTCGATCTCACCTTTTTCGATTTCAAGTACGGCGTCCGCTACGACCAGTACGAGGACGAGTTGTCCATCAAACCCTTTTTGCTATCGACCTATGTCCAGGACGACTGGCAACTCACCCCGCTGACCGAGGCCCGCCTGGGGCTGCGCGGCACCTACTACGAGGAGGGCCGCCGCCTGGCGATAAATCCGCGCGTCGCGCTCAACCACCACCTGCGGGAAGACCTCCGCATTAAACTAGCCGGAGGCTCTTATCGTCAGTACCTGCAATTAGTCTCGTCGGAGGGCTTCAGCGGCGCCGACAGCTGGGTCCCCCTCGACGAGTCGGTGGAGCCCGGGCGTTCCTGGCAGGTGGTGACCGGCCTGGAGTGGGAACCGTCCGGCACCTACCGGCTCAGCGCCGAGACCTACTACACCGATCTGGCGAATCTGGTCGTCCTCGACGAGGAGGCGGAAGAAAATCAGGAACAGGCCAACTCCGAGGCCATCTTCAAGACCGGCGGCACGGGCTACGCCACCGGCCTGGAGCTCTTCGCCGAGAAGCGCCTCGGGGGGCTGACCGGCTGGTTGGGCTATACCCTGGGATGGACGCGGCGACGATTCCCCGAAATCGACGCCGGCCAGGCCTTTCCCCCGAAGTACGACCGGCGGCACGATCTGTCGCTGACCGGCACCTACCGCTTCGCGCCCGTCTGCCCCAGCTGCGGGCGCTGGATTCTCACCGCCAACTTCGTCTACGGCACGGGCCAGGCCTTTACGCCGGCCGGCGCCCGCTACACGCTGCGCGACCCGGCCATCGACCAGCCCATCGACCGGCTGCTCGCCGCCCGGCGCAATACCGCCCGGCTATTGCCCTACCACCGTCTGGACCTCGGC
>JAYYUU010000189.1:0-7417 GCA_036343835.1 Candidatus Latescibacterota bacterium
CAGCCGCAGGGAGCAGACACGCGCGTCTATTACAGGGTCGTAGAGGAGGAGGGCGAGGAAGTGCCCGTCGACGGCGACGGTCGGATACTGAACGAACTCACCTATTTGGGGCTGCCGCTCGAAGAGCAGGGCAATATCCTCTATTTCGCCATCCGGGGCCGCGACAGCGACGGCGACCCGATCGAGGAAGCGGTGGAAAAATTCGCGTATCTGAGCTTGGAGGATTCGCTCAAGGGCGAGATCCGCTATTTCCGCAAGCTGGTGGGCAAAGGCGGTGAATTTCCCTTCGACGCCCAGGGCAATCCGTTGACCGAAACCGCTTACAACGCCCTGCCCCGGACCCGGCGTGGGGCCGTCGTGGCCGCCGGCGAACTGGTGCGGGTGCGCTTTAGGGCCTCGGTGCTGCTCAACGGCACCACGGTGGACGCGGCGATTCGCGATTCGGCCTTCCCCGAGACCTGGCAGCAGGTCGACCCGGGCGACGCCACCGGTCTGACGCCCGGTGCCGCCTTGAGTATTGCGGTGCCTTTTTCGAATCGCGTCGTCCAGGAGGTGGAGATAGCGCCCAATCCGTTCACGCCCAATGCCGACGGCATCAACGATCGGGCCGCGATCCGCTTTTCCCTGGGCAATCTGAATACCGCGCGCACCATCCGGGTGGAGATTTTCGATCTGGCCGGACGCCAGGTCTGGAGCGGCCGCCGGGAGAGCGTTGGACAACAGGAGTTCGCCTGGGACGGTCGGGGCGACGACGGGCGAATCGTGGCGCCGGGGGTCTACATGTGCCGGATCGACGCGGACGTGGATGCCCAGTCGGCGTCCAACACCAGCGAGGTGCACCTGATCGCGGTGGCCTACTGAACGACACAAGCCGCAGCTGTCGTCAAATGAGCTTGCGGCATTTCGGGCCAAAGGGGGGAGCCGCTTTCCGTGGCAGATGCTGGAGTTCGCACAGCCCGCCGCACAAGATGAGCTGCACGGGCGACGGACCGCTCTTTTTCCGCCGGCCTGAGCGACCATCCCACAGTCTACCGCGTCCTAAAACCACCCTGAACCAAAGGCGGTCGACAAAGCGGATTTATTGACAGCGGCTTGGGCCGGGAATATTCTATGCCCATGTACGGGATACCGCAGTCGCTAATCGCCCGGCTCGTATTGGGAATGCGGGCGACTTGAGCGCAACTCCACCTACTCCGCAACGACCGGGTCTGCGCGCCCTACTCGTCGGCGCTGCCGGCGCCTGGGCCATCGGCACGGGCGTCCCCTACTGCAATATGGTGCTCCACGGTTCGAGGATCGCCTCCTATTTCAACACCCCCGCCGCCATCATCCTGTTTTTTTTTCTGGTCTTTATCGGCAACACCCTGCTAGGGCTCGTGCGCCGCTCCTGGATGCTGAACCGGGCCGAGCTGGCGCTGATCTACATCATGTGGATCGTCGCCACCTCGATCCCCGAATGGGGCCTCACCGCCTTCCTCCTACCCGATATCACCAGCGTGATCTACTACGCCACCCCCGAAAACAATTGGGCCGAACTGCTCCACCCCCTCATTCCCGACTGGATCATCCCCCACCACGACTTCAACCAGGTCAAGAACTTCTACGAGGGCGCCCCCAAGGGACGGGGCATCCCCTGGGTCTTGTGGCTGCCCCCGCTGGCGTTCTGGCTGCCCTTCGTGCTGGCGCTCTATCTGGCGATGATCTCGATCATGGTCGTCTTGCGCAAACAGTGGATCGAGAATGAGCGTCTGGTCTTCCCCTTGGTCCAGCTGCCCATCGCCATGCTCCAGCAAGAGGACCAGCGGTCGGGGTTGCTCAACGCCTTTTTCAAAAACCCGCTGATGTGGGTCGGCTTCGCCATACCCGCCATCATCCAGAGCGTCAACGGCCTCAACCACTACTTCCCCTACTTCCCCCGCGTCAACCTCGACAATTCGATCCCCCTCTTCCGCGACAGCGTCAATATTCCGCTCAGGCTGAGTTTCCAGATGGTCGGCTTTAGCTATTTCGTCAACCGCGATATCGCCTTCGGTCTGTGCTTTTTTTATCTGCTCAACACCGTCCAGCAGGGCATCTTCAACGTCCTCGGAGTACAGAAAGTCGACCCGGTGCTCGGCGCCTACAGCACCTATACCGGCTCGATCGTCGTCCATCAGGGCTTCGGCGCCATAATCACCCTCGTCCTCTTTGGCCTGTGGAACGCCCGCGACCACCTGCGCGATGTCTGCCGCAAGGCTTTCGCGGGCGCGCCCGGAGTCGACGACTCCGACGAGATCCTCTCCTATCGGGCGGCGATGTTGGTGCTGGGCGGCAGCCTGACCTTTATGGGCGTGTGGGTCTGGCAGTCGGGCCTGCCCGCCTGGATCACCCCGATCTACCTGTTCTTCGCCTTCGTCCTCTTTATCGGCATCACCCGCGTCGTCGCCGAAGGAGGCCTGGCCTTCGTCTTCGCGCCGATGATCGCCTCCGACTTTGTCGCCGCCGGCTTCGGCACCCGCACCATTGGCTCCTCTGGCGTCATGGCCCTGGCCTTCACCTATATCTGGGCCAGCGATATCCTCACCTTTGTCATGGCCTCCTGCGCCAACGGTCTCAAGCTCGCCGAAGAAACGATCAAAAAAGGACGCCGCATCGTCTTCTGGGGCCTCCTGCTGGCCATCCTCGTGACCCTCTGCAGCTCGATCTGGGCGATCCTCGACCTGGGCTACCGCTACGGGGGCATCAACACCGACCCGTTCTTCTTCGGCGGCGCGGCGCGCTACCCTTTCGACAACGCCGCCGCCCGCATCCAGACCCTCGACGGCCCGCACTGGGAGAACTGGAGCTACACCGCTATCGGCGCCGGGGTCATGGGGCTGTTGATGGCCGCCCGCCAGCACCTATTCTGGTGGCCCTTCCACCCCTTGGGTTTTCCGATCAGCGCCGTCTTCGGCACCATGTTCTTCAGCGTATTCCTGGCCTGGCTCTGCAAAACCCTGGTTCTGCGCTACGGCGGTCCGGCGCTCTACCTGAAGACTCGCCCCTTCTTCATGGGCCTGATTCTCGGTCAGTTCGTCACCGCCGGTATCTGGTACGCCATCGACCACTTTGCCGGTGAGAGCGGCAACGCCGTGATGGTCTGGTAGGCCGGGGCCGTCCTGCGATGTTATCGCCGGGCGCACCGGCACCATGGACAATGTATCGCCGGTGCTCGACTAAAACCATCTGGCGGACAGGACGATCCTGCTCTAAGTTTGTCTAGGGCCTAAACGCGCACATGGCGGAACCTTTCTCTCGACCCCAACATCTACAAAATGGGTTCCGGTGCCCTCCTCCGTTCGATTGCGAGCCGTGCCGCATCGGCCCCAACTCAATATGGACCCATTCCAATCCATTCTCGCGCGCCTGGCCTCATTGCGTCGCCGCGCCTTGGTCTTGACCCTCTGCACCGGGTTCGCCCTGGCACTTGCCGCGGGGTCAGTCCTGGCGCTGGTTTGGGTCGGTCTCGAAGCGCTGTTCTTTCTCTCGCCCCCCTGGCGCACCGGCCTGGGCCTTATGGCCCTCCTCGGCGCCGGGGCGGCGCTGGCGCTGTTCCTCCGCCGCCACCTGCCCACTCTCCTCTCGCCACGCCGCTTCGCCCTCTGCGTCGAACACCGCTGCCCCCAACTCGGCCAACGACTGATCAGCGCCCTCGAACTATCGACAGCTTCCAGCTTCCACTCGCCCGAACTCCTCGCCGCCGCCACCCGCCGCGCCTCGGAATTGCTGCGCGCCGCCGACCCGGCGCAGATCCTCGACCACCGGCCGCTCTACATCCACCTCCGCCTGCTCGGCGGGGCCACGGCGCTGGTCCTCGTTTGCGGCGCGCTATTCTACGGCGATCTCGCTCGAGCCGCCGACCGCTGCCGCCATCCCCTCACCGCCTACCACCGCCCGCCGCGCACCCGAATCGAAATCCAACCCGGCGACCTCGAAGTCGTCAAAGGCGAAGACGCGACGCTGCAGATACGCTTCGCCGGGCGCAAGCCGCGCCTGGCCCGCGTCATGCGCCGACCGACTGCCGAGTCCCCCTGGCAGAGCGAAGAGCTCATCGTCGAACGCGCCGACTCGATCGCCCACACCTTCCGCCAGGTGCAGCGACCCTTTCGCTATGCCGTCACTGCCGGCGACGGCCAGTCGGCCGAGTACCAGGTCCGCGTCATCGACCCGCCCGCTGTAGAACGCTTGCGCCTGCACTATCAGTACCCAGGCTACAGCCGGCTACCCGACCGCATCGAGGAGGAAAGCGGCGATATTCAATGCCTGGCCGGCACCCTGGTCGACCTCGAAATCTCGGCCAACAAATCCCTGGCTCAGGCCGCGCTGATCCTCGACGATACGCTGACCATATCCGCGGCACTCGACGGCGAAACCGCCCGCGTCTCCCTCGAGATCCGGCACCCGGGCCAGTACCACCTCGACCTCACCGACCGCAAGGGCGTGCACAACCGCGATCCGATCCGCTACGCCATCCAGATCAGCGAGGACCTGCCGCCGGAAATCACCCTCGTCGACCCCGGCCGCGACATGGATCTGCCCGAGTCGCTCAAGGTGTTGCTCAAAGCCGAGGCCAGCGACGATTTCTCCGTCGAAGAAATCGTCCTCGTCCACCACACAAACGACGGACCGGAAAAACGCCGCACCCTGAAAACCACACCCGGACGCGAGGTGCCGCTCAGCCACGTCTGGGATCTGGCGGCGGCCAACCTCTTGCCCGAGGATCGGGTCTACTACCATCTCGAGGTCTTTGACAACGATCGGATTTCCGGCCCCAAAAAGGGCCAGAGCCGCCAGTACGCGCTGCGTTTCCCCTCCCTCTACGAACTCCACGAGGAAGCCAACCAGGCTCGGGAAGAACAACTCGATGAACTCGAAGAGCTGGCGGCGGAGGGGCAGGAGCACCGGGAATATCTCGAACGCGTGCGCCGCGAGCTACTCAAGAGCGAAGAGCTGAGCTGGGAGCAGAAAAAGGAGCTCGAATCGACGCTCGACCGCGAGTCCGAGCGCGCCCGCGCCCTGGAGGAGTTGGCCGCCGAACTACAGGAAACGATCGACTCGATGGAGGAAAAGGGCACCGGCGCCGACGAGCTGCTCGAAAAACTCGAACGCATCCGCGAACTGATGGGCGATATCGCCACGCCCGAATTGCAGCGCGCCCTCGCCGAGCTGCAACGGGCGGCCGAAAATCCCGACCCGCAAGCCCTCGCCGAAGCCCTCAAACAATTCAACGAGGACCAGCAGGCTTTCCAGGAACGTCTCGACCGCACCATCGCCCTGCTCGAACAAGTCCAGACCGAACAACGGCTCCAGGCCGTCGTCGAACAGGCCGCCGAACTGGCCCGGCGGCAAGCGCAGATCAACGACGAGCTCGCCGCCGGCGAAAGCGGCCTGCGCCAACAACAGCAGGAGGGCAGCCTGCAACGCGACACCGAGCGCCTCGCGCAACAACTCAGCGAGCTGGGCGAGTCGATGCAAAACCCGGAGACTGCCGCGCAACTGGCCCAACAGGCCGAGGCCATGGAAAACGGACAGCTGAGCGGGCGGATGCGCCAAATGGTGCAGGAGATGCGGGCCAAAGCCAACACCCAGGCCCAGCGCCTCGGCGAGGGGCTCGAGGAAGACCTGGGCATCCTCGCGGCAAATTTGCAAGATATCCAGCACGAATACACCGCCGGCGAAAAAGACCAGCTCAGCCGCGAGCTGCGCCGGGCGATGCGCGAAGTCGTCCAGCTGTCGCAACGCCAGGAGGATCTGCTCGAAAAAAGCCGCGACCAACCCGCCGAGGCCACCCTCGCCGAAGACCAGTTCGCGCTCTTACAGGGCGCTGGCCAGATCACCGAACGACTCGCCAACGTCGGCCGCCGCACCCTGAGCCTGGCCCAGGGGCTCAACACCACCCTCGGCTACGCATTGCGCAATATGGGCGAAGCCGCAGAGAATCTGGGCCAACGCGACGCGCGACGCGCGCAAAACCCCCAGGCCGAGGCCATGCGCTATCTCAACGAAACCGTGCTGCTTCTGCGCGAGAGCCTCGACAATCTCGCCCAGGCCCAGACCCCTTCCGGCTTCGGAGAGGCCATGCAGAAAATGCTGGGCCTCTCCGAGCAGCAAGCCCAGCTCAACCAGGCCTCCCAGCAAGCCCTCGCCCAGGCCCAACAACGGGGGCCGGGCCGCGGCGGTCCACAACTCCAGCGTCAACTCGGCCGCCTCACCGCCGAGCAAAACCGCCTGGTGCAGGCGCTCGAGGAGCTCGGGCGCTCGCTGCGCGGCCCTCGCGGTGCACAACAGCGGGTCGACGCCATCCAGGAGGAGATGCGCGACGTGCTCGCCGAGCTGAGCCAGCGCCGCCTCGACCACCGCACGTTGCAAAAACAGGAGCGCATCTACCAGCGCATGCTCGATGCCAGCCGCTCGCTGCACAGCCGTGGCTTCAAGGAAAAACGCCAGGGCAAAACCGCCGCCGACCAGCCCTATGCCGGCCCCGCAGCCCTGCCCGGCGATCTCGGTCAGACGCCCGATCGCTGGCGCCAGGCTCTGCGCCAGGCCCTCGCAGGCCCCTATCCCGACGAATACCGCGCCCTGCTCAAGCGCTACTACGACCAGATCTACCAGGACGTGCAGCTATCGGAGATGGGCGCATCGCACGGCGATGCCGCTCCGCGCGAAGCTCCGTGAAAACACCAGCCCTCCTTTGCCCCCTGCTGCTGTGGACCGCGACAGTCTTCGCCCTCGACGAGGCCCAGATCAGCCAGCGTATCCAGATCCTCGAGCGCGCCGGGCACTTCGCCGAAGCCGTATCCTACTACGAAGAATGGCAGCGCCTCGCCCCCGATAAGGCGCCCGTCGTCCGCGGCCACGCCCGCGCGCTCTCTGCCATCGGCGAGTACCAGCGCATCGTCGACTTGCTCGACGCTTGGCTCGAGCGCTATCCCAAGGACGGACCCGCCGCCCTGCTCTTGGGCGATGCCCATCGCGAGCTCGACGAGCCCGACCGGGCCATCGCCAGCTGGCGTCGGGCCATCGACAAAATCAACGCCGCCAGCTACGGCCAGGTCGCCGACCGCTGCCGCGCCGCCGGGCTACGCCAGGAAGCCATCCGCATCCTGCGCGAAGCCCAGCAGATCCAACCCGGTCTCTACAGCTGGGAATTGGCCTCGCTCTACCTGGAGGAAAACGACTACCGGCCCGCCATCGAGATGTTCATCGCCAGCCTGCGCCAGGCCCCACAGCGCCTGCCCGTCGTCTCCAACCGCCTCGAAACCGCTTGCCGCGCAGACGGGGCGGCCGTGCTGCAGACGCTCAAGACCCTCCCCGCCGACGAGCCCTTGCTCCTCGCCCAACTGACCACCTCCTGCGCCCTGGCCGCCGGCGATTTCGAAAGCGGACTCGCGGCGCTAGC
>JAYYUU010000190.1:0-10984 GCA_036343835.1 Candidatus Latescibacterota bacterium
GCACATTGGTCGTCGCCAATTTCGATCGTCTGGGCATTCAGGTCACCCTGGCCGGTAGCCAATGCCGTCGGGGCGACCGGGGACTACGTCGATGGCGATCTGGACGGTCAGACCGTGGTCGTCGAAGAGGGCACCGGCGGCGTCTTCCAGGTGGGGCCGACCAAGGGATTTGTCCATTGCATCGAGGTCAGTTTTGAAGATCTGCGAGCCTCGAGTAGCTATCTCAATCTGGGGTCCGTTGGGATAGATATCATTGGCAATGCAATGCCCGGCAGTCGCTGTTCAGTATCGATCGGGCAGTGATCAATGTGGCCAACGAACGCGGCAAAATGGGTGCGTTGCAGAATCGGCTCGATTTCACCATCGCCTATACCGAAAACGAGATCGAGAGCATCCAGGCGTCGGAAGCCACGCTCCGCGACGCGGATATCGCCGCAGAGGTCACCGAATTTAGTCGGGGGCAAATTTTAATGCAGAGCAGCAAAGCCATGCTCGTGCAGGCCAATGTCGGTTCGGTATCGCCCTGTCCCTGCTATAAAAGGAGGCTCAAGAGAAGAATTATAGCAATGTATTCGACACTGTGATAAGGGCTGCTCCCGCTGGGGCGGCCCTTAATCGCATTGAGGCGTCTTGACGCCAGCTCAGTCAGGGAATATGTTTGCCCCCTCTCATGAAACTGGTGGACTACGACTTTGACCTTCCCGATGAGCTGATCGCCCAACACCCCTCTCCCGAGCGCGATCAGTCCCGCCGATTAGTAGTGAATCGCTCCGACGGTTCACTGGTGCATCTGCACTTCCGCGACATCATCGCCCAACTGGCCCCCCCCGATGCTCTGGTGCTCAACCATACCCGGGTTATATCGGCCCGGTTAATTGGGCATAAAGCCGACACTGGCGGTCGGGTTGAACTCTTGTTAATTCGGCCGCTAGCCGAGGGGGATTGGCTGGCTATGGGACGTCCCGGGCGCGGCTTAAAACCGGGGACGCGACTCGTATTTGGCAACGGAGCGCTGCAAGCGCATATTGTCGAGCGGGTGGCCAATGGCCGGTTTCAGGTGCGCCTTGATGGCGGGGACGTACTGGCGCGATTGGAGGAAATGGGGAAAATACCTCTGCCGCCCTATATCCGGCGCCCGCCCGGGGCTGCGGACCGGGATCGCTACCAGACGGTGTATGCCGCGCGGCCCGGGGCCATCGCCGCACCGACGGCTGGGCTGCATTTTACGCCGCAATTACTTGCGGCGATCCAGGCCAAGGGCGTGGTGGTCGCCAAGGTGCTGCTGCACGTCGGACCGGGCACTTTCGAACCGGTGCGCTCAGCCGACCCGCGCGAGCATCGGCTCGAGGCCGAATACTGCGAGATAGACCCTGGGGTCGCTGCGGCACTGGCGCGTTGCCATGCGGCGGGCGGGCGGATCGTCGCCGTCGGGACCACGGTGGTGCGAACGCTGGAATCGGGAGTTGACGCAGCGGGTAAGTTGCAATCTTATGCGGGTTTTACCGACCGTTTTATCTATCCGCCCTACGAGTTCGGGGCCGTCGATGCGCTGGTGACCAATTTTCACCTGCCCCGTTCGACCCTTTTATTCCTCGTCGCCGCCTTTGTCGGTAGGGAGCGGCTATTGGCCGCATATCGCGAAGCAGTTAAACGGAAGTATCGCTTTTACAGTTATGGCGATGCCATGATGATTCTCTAGGCGAGATGGAACGCATAACAGCCATCGTTCCGGCCGGCGGTCGGGGGCAGCGGATGGGGGCAGATCGGCCCAAGCAGTATCTCCCCCTGAACGGCCGTCCCGTGCTCTGGCACGTGCTCACACGTCTTGAAGCCAGTCCGCTGATAGGCGATATCGTCCTGGTTTTGCGGGGCGAAGATATCGATTATTGCCAACGGCAACTGATCGAACCCGGAAACTTCGCCAAGATCATCGCGATCGTGCCCGGGGGGGTTGTGCGCCGAGAATCGGTGTATCTGGGCCTGCGCGAGACGAGCGCCGACCTCGTCCTGGTGCACGATGCGGTGCGGCCATTTATTTCGCCTGCACTCATCGCCCGCGTCGTCGCCGCCACCCGCGAGCACGGGGCCGCCCTGCCCGCGATAGAGGTCGTGGAGACGATTAAAGAGGTGGAGGAGGGCCGCGTCATCGCTACGCCCTGCCGCGAAAGGCTCTGGCGGGCGCAGACGCCGCAGGGCTTTGAGCGCGCGTTGCTCCAGCGGGCGCACGACGAGGCCGGCGATGATGCGGCGACAGACGACGCGATGCTGGTCGAGCGGTTGGGACACCCGGTCCATATCGTGCCCGGGGAAGCCGATAATATCAAAATCACCACGCCCGATGATCTGGCCTGGGCGGAGTGGTTAGCGCGAGCAAGGGGGGTGCCCTTGGCCACCGGGGGAATGCGGATAGGACAGGGCTACGACGTGCACCGCCTGGAGGAAGACCGGGCGCTTATTCTGGGTGGGGTCGCAGTGCCTTTCGAGTTGGGGCTGGCGGGCCATTCGGATGCCGATGTATTGACCCACGCGATCATCGACGCGATGCTAGGGGCGCTTGCGGCGGGAGATATCGGCCGGCTTTTTCCCGATACCGACGCGCAATACGAGGATATCTCGAGTCTGATCTTGCTCGAGCGGGTGCGCGACATAATGGTGGAAAGACGCGCACGGATTGTTCATATCGATGCGGTGATTATGGCACAGCGGCCCAAATTGGCTCCCTATATAGATGAAATGTGCAAAAAACTGGCGGATGTGCTGGGAGTGGACTGCGAGCAGATCTCGCTCAAGGCCACGACGACCGAGCGGTTGGGTTTTATCGGGCGGGAGGAGGGGATGGCAGCCCAGGCCGTAGCGTTGGTGGAATGTTGGGGATGACGGCTTATTTTGCAGCGCTAATCGCAGAGTTAGCGGGGATCGATCCGATCTGGGCCTATGGCCTATTGTCGCTGAGCGCCTTTTTGGAAAATGTAGTACCGCCCGTGCCCGGAGATACCGTAGTCGTTTTCAGCGCTTATCTGGTGGGCCGTGGAGCACTGGAGTTTTGGCCCGTTTTCATGGCCACCTGTGCTGGGGGTACCGCTGGTTTCTTGACCATGTACTATCTTGGCTATAGTCGGGGCCGCGCCTTTTTCACCGGACGCGGCGGTCGCTTTTTTTCTGCTGCGAACCTGGCGGTAGCCGAGCGTTGGCTGGCGCGCTACGGGGTCGCGCTGATCCTCGGCAATCGATTTTTGAGCGGGATCCGGTCGGTAATTGCCCTCGGCGCTGGTTTGGGCGGCATGTCCTGGCCCAAAGTCGCCATCTGCGGCACGATCAGCATGGTGGTGTGGACTGGCTTGCTGCTCTACGCTGGCCTATTGGTCGGGCAGAATTGGGAACAGGTGACCGAGGTGCTTGCGCAATACAACAGGGTTTTGGTCGGAGCATTGGTTTTGGCGGGGGCCGGATTGGCTTGGCGCTGGTGGCGAAAGCGGTCTGCGGAGCGGTCTTGACAAGTATTGCAAGAGGGCTTAATTTCTGACATTTACTTGAGATATGTAGTTTTATTTATTAATGAATGGGCGTCGATTCTCGCAACCCGTTCGGATCCACGGAATAGACAATGAGCAACATTACCTACTCGCCCAAGGTCGGCGAAATTGAGAGCAAGTGGTACGTGGTTGACGCCACGGACAAGGTCTTGGGCCGACTGGCCTCGGAAATTGCCCAGGTATTGCGCGGCAAACGCAAACCCGGATACGCCCCGCACGCCGATATCGGCGACCACGTCATCGTGATCAACGCCGCCAAGGTCAAGGTCACGGGCAACAAAGCCGAGCAGAAGGTCTACTACGCCCACACTGGCCATCCCGGTGGCCTGAAGACTACGCCCTATAGTCGCATGATCGAGCGGCATCCAGATCGCGTGATCCGCAAGGCGGTGCAGGGCATGTTGCCCCACACCAAATTGGGCCGCACCCAACTTAAGAAACTCCGTGTCTACGCCGGCGGCGAACACCGGCACGAGGCGCAAAGCCCCCAGCCGCTAGAACTTTAATCCAAGATAAAGAGCACTTATGTCCGAAGAGAGATTTGAAGCCACCGGCCGCAGGAAGACCTCGGTAGCCCGAGTCCGACTGCATCCCGGCAATGGCACGATTTATATGAATGGCCGCGCCGTCGCCGAATACCTGCGGCGGGATTCGCTGGAAATGATCCTGGTGCAGCCGCTTGAGTTGACCGAAACCAGGACCACCTTCGACATTCATATTTCCACCCGAGGCGGCGGTTTACGCGGCCAGGCCGGGGCCGCCAGTCTGGGGATCGCCCGCGCCCTGACCGCCTATAATCCGGAGCTGCGGGGAGCGTTGAAGAAGGGCGGTTTTCTGACGCGCGACGCCCGCGAGAAAGAGCGCAAGAAGTACGGTCTGGCCGGGGCGCGCAAGCGCTTCCAATTCTCCAAGCGCTAGATCGTCACCAAATACACACGCTTCCCGATGCACGGCAGAGAGTGTCCCGTGGGTGTTTAGGCGTCCACGGGGCTTCTGTGTGTAGACGAGGGGGGCGGAGGCCCAACTAAAGGAGCTTTAAATGGCTGATTTTACCATCCGCGACTTGCTGGAAGCGGGTACCCACTTCGGGCACCAGACCCGACGCTGGAATCCCAAAATGCGCCCCTATATCTTCACCGAGCGCAATGGCATCCACATCATTGATCTGCAGAAGACGGTCGGCAAGATTGAGGCCGCTTGTGAGGCGGTTCGCAAGACGGTCCGCGCCGGTCGTTCGGTGCTCTTTGTCGGCACCAAGAAACAGGCTAAGGAGATCGTCCGCGAGGAAGCCGAGCGCTGCGGTATGTCCTTCGTTACCGAGCGCTGGCTCGGCGGGATGTTGACCAACTGGCAAACCATCCGCCAGAGCATCCGCCACCTCGAGCACCTCGACCGCATATCGACCGATGGCACCTACGAGAAGCTAAAGAAGAAAGAGGTCCTGCTGCTCGAAAAGGAGCGGGCCCGGCTACAGCGGACGCTGTCTGGCATCCGCAATATGGGCGGGTTGCCCGGTCTGGTCTTTATTATCGATATCAAGAATGAACACATCGCGGTGTGCGAGGCGGCCAACTTGGACCTCCCCTCGGTCGCCATCGTCGATACCAACTGCGACCCCGATTTGGTGACCCATCTAATTCCCGGCAATGATGACGCCATCCGCTCGATCGGCCTCATTACCCATTTGATTGCCGATGCCGCGATCGAGGGCAAGTCCGAAGCCGAAGCCGAGAAGGCCGCCATTGAAGATAAGCAAGAGATCCCGGCAGCCCCGGCAGCTCCCGCCGTTCCCGCAGAGGGCCAATAGGTATTTCTCCACAATGCACAAACTATTTTTGAAAGTTAATGACGATGGCTGAGATTACCGCAAAGACAGTACAGGAACTCCGAAAAAAAACCGGGCTCTGTATGATGGATTGCAACAAGGCTCTGCAGGAGACCGATGGCGACATTGAAAAAGCCATCGAGTATTTGCGCAAGCAGGGCATGTCGGCGGTGGAGAAGCGCGCCGATCGCGATGCCAGCGAGGGGTTGATCCAATCTTATATCCATCAGGGCAGCCGCCTCGGCGTGCTGGTCGAGGTCAATTGCGAGACCGATTTCGTCGCACGCACCGACGACTTCCAGGGATTTGCCAAGGACGTGGCGATGCACATCGCCGCTTCGCAGCCTTTGGCCATCGACCGGGAGAGCATTCCCGCCGCCGCAGTGGACAAGGAAAAGGCCATTTTTCTTGAGCAGGCCAAAAACGAGGGCAAACCCGAACACATCGCCGAGAAAATCGTCGAGGGGCGCCTGGAAAAATTCTACCAGGAAAATTGCCTGATGGAACAGGTCTTCGTTAAAAATCCCGACCAAACCATCGACGAATTGATTACCGAGTTAACGGCCAAAATCGGCGAGAAGATTTCCGTGCGCCGCTTTGAGCGTTTCGTGCTCGGAGATGAGGCCTGAGCAGCAGACTCGTTTGAGCCGACAGGGGGGAGCAACCGCCATGTTGGAAGAGATTATCGAGGAAGTAAAAGATGGTATGGAGAAGTCCATCGAGGCCTTGCGCCGCGATCTGGCCGCCATCCGCACGGGGCGCGCCTCCACCGCGATGCTCGACAATGTCAGGGTGGAGTACTATGGCAATATGACGCCGCTCAATCAAATGGCGACCATCAGCGTCCCCGAGCCGCGGCTCTTGATGATCAAGCCCTGGGAAGCCAACCAGATCCCCGGAATCGAAAAGGCTCTCCTGGCAGACAAAAACCTTGGGCTCAATCCATCCAATGACGGCGCCATTATCCGCTTGCCCATTCCCGAATTGACCGAGGAGCGACGGGTGGAGATCACCAAGGTCGCCAGAAATCGGGCCGAGGAAGGGCGGGTGGCGGTGCGGCACGCCCGGCACGATGGGATTGATCTGCTCCAGGAGGCGCAAAAGGATGGGGAAATATCCGAAGACGCGTCGCGTCGCGCCCAGGAAAGAGTGCAGAAGCTTACCGATGAATACGTAGAGCGCGTCAACGGGATTGTTAAAAATAAGGAAGAGGAGATCATGGAGGTCTGAACTCCTCATGCCATACTGTCGTGCAGCGGTTTGTCTCCGAGAGGTGAGCCGCTCTATTTTTTCGATTTTTTGCCGTCTTGCAACTGGCTTATCTTACTCAGTAAATCGCTTTCCAAGGCCGAGCGATCCCGGTCTTCGTCTCGTTTTTTTTGGGCAGGTCGTTCTGAGTCTTTGCGGGAAGCGCGTTCGGTGCTTTTGCGAGGTGCTGCGTCCAAGGCAGGGTCTTGGGCTGGGGGCGGGGCGGCCAGCAGATCGAATTTACACTGTTGCAAGTGGGCCATGTCCTCGTAGTTGAGCAAGTGGGCCTGGCGCTCGACAAGGACGACGTGGAGTTGGTCGAGTGCGCCTTCGGCCTCCTGGCGCAGGGCCGCGATGGCCTGCTGGTCGATGGCGTCCAACTCGGCGAGACAGGCTTCGAGTTCGCGGCCGAGTAGCTGCCGGCGGCCGGAGAGCAATCTGAGCTCCAGCCGTTCTCGCTTGCGCTGCCGCGCCAAGAGCAAGAGGCCCAGGCCCAGAATCAGGGCCAGAGTCAAAAGCGCGATGGTGATAATCCAGGTAGGCACAGGGTATTTGCGTTTGATAAGATCTTGCGGGAAGACAAGTGATATACATAATTTAAAGCTCCTCTTCGTGCGTCCGCAAGCTATTACATCCATCGTTCGCATTGGCGGCGATATTGAGGCATTATGGCAGGCAGCGGAGACCTAGATCAACTGCAGACGGAAATAGACAGACTAAAACAGCAAAACGAGAAGCTCCGGGCTAGCAATCGGCGTTGGATGCGGATTGCGGGCACCGATGATCTGACGGGGTTGCCCAATAAAGTTTTTTTTAGCACCGCCCTGCTCCCCCAGGTGATTAGCCAACACAACGCCGAGGAGCGTGGTTTCGTCGGCATCATGGTCGCTCCCGACAATCTGGGCGAGATCAACCAGAAATACGGTCGCGAGGGCGGCGATCAGACCGTCACCAGGCTAGCCGATTATCTCAAGGAAAATATTGAGCCCGACGAAAAGCTGGTTCATATCGACGGGGCCAACTTCGTCATCATCGTACCCCAGGCCGACGAGACCATGGCCAGACGCCGCACCCGCCAGATTAGGGCCAAAATGGTCTCGAGGCATTTCGATTGCGGTGGCGATGTGGTTTCTTTGACGTTGAGCATGGGAGTCGTGGTACAGCCCCCCGATCCCCAGGGAACCGAAATTAAAGTCAAAGAAATTTCAGAAGATCTCCTCAAGCGGATGGGCATCGCCCTCGACCAGGCCAAGAAAGAAGGTGGCGATAGAGTGGTAGAGGACTTCGCGGTAGAAGAATAGTCGGATTTTGTCGCTCTACTATCTCCTGCTGTCGATGCGGCCCCGACAATGGGTCAAAAGCGCCTTTGTCCTACCCGCCCTCGTATTTTCCAAGCATCTCTTCGAAATAGCCTATCTATGGCGCAGTGCCGGGGCGGTAGCCTGCTTTATTCTACTGAGCGGGGTCGTCTACTTATTCAACGACATTTTCGACCGCGACCAAGACCGCTTGCATCCGGAGAAGTGCCACCGACCGATTGCCGCGGGCAAAGTGCCGATTCCGCTGGCGTGGGGCGCGGCGGTGGTCCTGTTGGTGGTTGCATTGGCTTTCGCCTTCTGGCTACAACCCAATTTTGGCCTCATCGCCGCGATTTACGCCGTGCTCAACGTCGGCTATTCGCTGAAATTCAAACACGTGGTGCTGATCGATGTGCTGATTGTCGCAGCGGGATTTCTGTTGCGCGCATTGGGTGGGGCGTTGGTCATCAAAGTGTTTATCTCCACTTGGTTCATTATATGCACATTTATGCTGGCGCTCTTTCTCGCCGTGGTCAAGCGGCGGCAGGAGATCGTCGAGCTGGAGGAAGCCGCCGGTGACCACCGAGCCATCCTCAAGGAGTATAGCCTGCCCTTCCTCGACCAGATGATCTCCGCCTTGACGGCGGCCACCCTGGTCTGTTATGCGCTATACGCGATGGGGGTCGGCGATGGGAAGGGTGCGCAGATGCAGTGGACCATACCCTTCGTGCTCTATGGCTTGTTGCGCTATCTGTATTTGGTATATCACCGCGGGCACGGCGACAATCCGACGACCGTAATCTGGAGCGATCGACCGTTGCAAGTCAACGCGCTGTTGTGGCTTGCCGCTTGCGCGCTGGGGCTCTACGAATTGCCCTAAATATTGGCATCTGGCCAGGCTGGTTTGTAGTCGATCAGGTCAGAAGATCTCCGGGACCCAATAAAAGAAATTTCGCTTTGGGGGCAGGTTGTTCAGCCCCGCGAATTTTCACCATTACCAAGCCGTCCAACCGCCGTCCACCGGCACGATAATTCCATTGACATAGCCACTGGTTTCCGAGGCGAGAAAGAGCAGCGCTGGGGCTAATTCCTCGGGTCGGCCAAAGCGATCCAGGGGCGTAAAGGCGCGCAACTTAGCGCTTAGCTTCTCGTCATCGAGGGCGGTCTCGGTCAATTCGGTGGGGAAGTAGCTGGGGGCGATGGCATTGGCGGTGATCCCGTGTCGGGCCCATTCCACCGCCTGCGAGCGCGTCAGACCCACCAACCCGTGCTTGCTGACTGCATAGGCGCCCAGTCCGTTGATTACCGAGGCACCGAGGCCATAGACCGAGGCGATATTGATGATCCTACCGGCAGTGGACTGGCGGAGCAGGGGAAAGAGGGCCTTGGCGAGCAGCCACTGCGCTTTGAGATTGAGGTCGACGATCGCGGAGAAGCTCTCCTCGGCCATGTCCTCGAGGCGGACGCGGTCGGCGATGCCGGCGTTGGCGACCAGAATATCGCAGCCACCGAGTCGGTCGAGGGCCTGGTCGGACAGGGCAGATATGGCGTCGCTGTCGCTGAGATCGGCCGAGTGTGGATGGGCAGTGCCTTCGCAATCGCGCAGGTCATCGGCCAACGTTGCGAGTCGCTCCTGGCGGCGGGCGACGATGAGGACATCGGCTCCGGCCGAGATCAATGCGCGGGCCATCGCAGCGCCCAGACCGCTGGAGGCGCCGGTGACGATGGCTTTGCGACCTTTTAAGCCGAAGAGGGAGTGCAGATAGTCTTTGCTGTCCATAGGTATTTTGCTCGTGCTTGGTCTATGCTGCAGCGTGGAGGAAATACTCAGCCAGTGAGGGATACGAAGGGCTTTTACCCATCGCGTGTCAACCGATCTTTGGGATATGGGGTTGTCAGTGCGTTGGCCTAAGGGACTGACCTAGGTCGCGCTCGGGGCACCGCACTCGGTGTACTATTTTAGGGTCCTGAGGTCCCACGGACTTTCATTTGGTATATCTGACATTAATTATTATAATAATATCTAACTCAACCTCTATTCAGGAGCAGTAGGTAATATGGCTGATCGCGAGAGTGGAACAGTTAAGTGGTTTAACGACCAAAAGGGCTTTGGCTTTATCGAGCGGGCGGGTGGCGATGATGTATTTGTACATCACAGCGCCACTCAAGGAGAGGGCTTTAAGACGTTGGAGGAGGGCCAGGCGGTCGAGTTTGAGGTGGTCCAAGGGCAGAAGGGCCCCGCGGCGGAGAATGTGACCAAGCAGTAATTCAACCGCGAATCGACGGGCGTAGTTCTCAGATGCTGAGAGCTACGCCCGTTTTGCAATAGAAATACGGACTTAGTGTAAAGCCCTAGATTTACTGGACATGAATTTAGGCGTCATCCAGCTGCCTCGGCGTACGGGATTTCGCGTTTTCCCCGACGCACCTGCGTTGGGGTTTTGTACTCGTGACGCTGCAAGATCCCCTGTTCATTTCATCCTTTGGGTTTGATACCCTGCTGCTTGCAGCGCAAATTGGCGTGTAGCCGACCAGATACCCCGTGGCTTGCCGCGGGGTAGTTTATTTTTATAGACGTGCTTGAAGTCGATCAAGGCGAGCCGCAATTCCTCGATGGTGGCAAAGGTGTGCACCCACAGCAGATTCTCCTTGAGGAGACGGATGAAACGTTCGGAACAACCGTTTCCCTCAGGTTCGCGCACGAAACTGGGCGAGGACTCGATACCCAGAAACTTCAGCTCGTTCTGGAAATCGTCGGCCATGTAGGCCGGTCCGTGATCATGACGCACCGCCAGTCCCTCAGCGACCTTTTCCGTGTAGTCGTTAAAGTGCTCTCGAACCCCTTGACGGATCGGCTCCAGGGCTTCAAATCGATTCCCCGACGTCGAGGCATGGATGTCTGTACATTCAACCGTACAATGATCGACCCCGACAAAGACATAGGCTTGGCCTTCGTCCAGCGTGATCGTCGTCGTCGCATCGGTGCCCCACATCACATCGGGCGCCTCGGTAATAATCGTGCCGTCGTGGGCTTTGGGGCCGTGGGGATGCCCCACGCGCGAAGGGGCCTGCAAACCGTG
>JAYYUU010000191.1:0-7885 GCA_036343835.1 Candidatus Latescibacterota bacterium
GGCGATGCCTATTTGGTGTGGACGGTCTATGTGGGCGAGCAGCCCACCTATCTTATACTGCGCCAGGTGCAGGGGCCGTAGATCACACCTTCACGGCTTTCTGATAAAATCCATTTGTTCGAAGTGGTGGTCGAATGCAAAGACTTCGTCGATACTAAACTCCTTCATAAGAGCGCATGAAGTACACTCAGGTGCTCTCGGCGCGCGATGGGCAGTTTACGCATCGCTTTCCCCGAGCAGCCGTCTGCAAAGCCCTGCGGGCTGTCGCGCGGCGGCGCCAACCCGTGGATCGGCGTGGCCTAATAGCAGCCCCATCGTTAGGATCTGGCCCCTGTTAGGCGCCTGGCCCACGATCGGCTCGCTCGTGCTTGGGCTCACCAGGGATTTTAAGACGGCTGCTATGGCATTGCGCGGAGCCAGGTAGTTTTGCCCGTTCCCCGGGGGCCGAATAGGAATATGTCAAGTGGAGATTGCGATACCCGGGCTATTTTGATCCTTGACATCCCCTTTTAAACATATAAATTAGCATATCTTGGTCTGAAGCTACTTAGGTTTAATCGAATGAGCGCGCAAATCCTGTCCATAAATTCTTCTTTTGTCCGAGTCGTCCCCGACTTTCGGACCGTAGCACGCGTACTCCTTCGACCCTTCCTTATTATTGATCTGCTTATTAACAAGCTGTAGGCTTCGCTCCTCAATCCTCTTTCGACAACCGAACAACGGACGAAGCCTCTGAAAAAGTTCAAAGGTCGTCATAAAGCTATGTCTACAAAACAACCTCAACCTTCTTGAGAAGGAGAATCTTTCCCATGCAGATGTATTACGACAACGACGCCAATCTCGACCTGCTCTCGGACCGGACCGTGGCCGTCATCGGCTATGGCAGCCAGGGCCATGCCCATTCGCTCAACCTCAAAGAAAGCGGCGTCAAGGTGGTGGTCGGTTTGCGCGAAGGCAGCAAGAGCCGCGCCGCGGCCGAGGCGGCCGGGGTGGAGGTGGCGACCGTCGCCGCGGCCAGCAAGAGGGGCGATATCATCATGATCCTGATCAACGACGAGATTCAGGGCGCGGTCTACGAGGCCGATATCAAAGCCAATCTCGCAGCGGGCAACGCCCTGGCCTTTGCGCACGGTTTCAATATCCACTTCGGGCAGGTAGTGCCCCCGGCCAATGTCGATGTCTTTATGGTCGCGCCAAAAGGGCCGGGGCATCTGGTGCGCCGCGTCTATGAACAGGGCGGCGGCGTGCCTGGTCTGTTGGCGGTCTACCAGGACGCGACTGGCCGCGCACACGAGTTTGGTCTGGCCTATGCCAAGGGCATCGGTTGCGGTCGCGCCGGCGTCATCGAGACGACCTTCCGCGAGGAGACCGAGACCGACCTCTTTGGCGAGCAGGTGGTGCTCTGCGGCGGGCTGACCGAGTTGATCCGCGCCGGTTTTGACACCCTGGTTGAGGCTGGCTATCAGCCCGAGGTTGCCTATTTCGAATGCCTGCACGAGGTCAAGTTGATCGTCGACCTGATCTACGAGGGCGGCATCGCCAATATGCGCTCTTCGATTTCGGATACCGCAGAATTCGGCGATTTGACCCGCGGTCGGCGGGTGGTGACGGAGGAGACCCGGGCGGAGATGAAGCGGATCCTCGCCGATATACAGGATGGCGAATTCGCCAAAGAGTGGCTCGCCGAGAATAAAGTCGGTCGCCCGGTTTACACCGCGATTAAGCGCCGGGATTCCGAGCACTTGATCGAGACCGTCGGCACCAAGTTGCGCGCGATGATGAGCTGGTTGGACGACAAATAGCATAAACCGAAAGGAGTGAGATAGATGGAACCCCACCTTAGCGAGTTGGGCTGCGAAGCTGACCTTAGGTCGGTAGGCGGTCTCTGCACGGCTGGAGGGGACCGTCTGCCGCACGATCTTTCATTTTTCTGGCCAGATCAAAAGAGAAAAAATCATGGCTGATGCCAATCGAGTTTTTATTTTCGACACGACTTTGCGCGACGCCGAGCAGACGCCTGGTGCCTCGCTGAAAGTCAATGAAAAACTGGAGGTCGCCCAGCAGTTGGCGCGGCTGAAGGTCGATATTATCGAGGCGGGCTTCCCGGTATCCTCCAACGAGGATTTCGAGGCGGTGCGCCGCATCGGGCAGGAGATCGAAGGGCCGGTGATTTGCGGGTTGGCCCGCGCCGTGGCCAAGGACATCGACCGGGCTGGCGAGGCGCTGGAGGGTGCGCCTCGGCCGCGAATTCACACCTTCGTCGGCACCTCGGAGATCCACCTCAAGGGCCAGATGCGCAAGGGCCAGGAGGAGGTCTTGAAGATGGCGGTGGCGGCGGTGGAACAGGCCAAATCCCATTGCGACGATGTCGAGTTTTCGCCGATGGACGCCGCCCGCACCGAGCCGGGTTATCTCAACGAGGTGATCGAGGCGACGATTGCGGCGGGAGCGACGACGATCAATATCCCCGATACGGTCGGCTACGCGGTGCCCGAGGAATTCGGGGCGTTGATCGCGCAGACTATCGCCAAGGTGCCCAATAGCAATGAGGCGATTATCAGTGTCCACTGCCACAATGATTTGGGGATGGCGGTGATCAATACCCTGGCGGCGATCAAGAATGGCGCGCGCCAGGCCGAGTGTACGATCAACGGCCTGGGCGAGCGGGCTGGCAATGCCTCGCTGGAGGAGATTGTTATGGCGCTGAAGACGCGCCAGGACTACTTCGGCTACGACACCGACGTAGTCAGCCAGGAGATCGTGTCCACCAGTCGGCTGGTCAGCCGTCTGATGGGAATAGTGGTCCAACCCAATAAGGCCATTGTCGGCGCCAATGCTTTTGCCCATAGCTCGGGTATCCACCAGGACGGGGTGTTGAAGCAGCGCGACACCTTCGAGATTATGGAACCCAAGGACGTGGGGCTGGACGACACCGAGATCGTGCTGACGGCGCGCTCGGGCCGCGCCGCGCTGCGGCACCGGCTGGAGGTGTTGGGCTATGAGATAGAGCAAGAGGAACTGAACCGGATCTACGAGGACTTCGTGGAGTTGGCCGACAAGAAGAAGGAGGTTTTCGACGAGGATCTGATCGAAATTGTCGGCGGCGACCCGGGTGAGGCGACGGCCCATTACGAGCTGCAGTATCTGCACTCGGTCAGCGGCACTGGGACCGTGCCCTCGGCGACGGTGCGCTTGCGGATTGGCGAGGAGACGGTGCAGCAGTCGGCGTGGGGCGACGGCCCGGTGGATGCCGCCTATGCGGCCATCGGCCTGGCCTGTGGCACCGAGATCCGGCTCGATGACTACGCGATCCGCGCCATTACTTCGGGTAGCCAGGCGCTGGGTGAGGTGACGGTGCATTTGTCGCGGGACGAGGAAAAGGTGCGGGGCCGGGGCGTGTCGACCGATGTTATTGAGGCCAGCGCCAGGGCTTATGTCGATGCGCTAAATCGCCTGGTTGTGAAGGCCGCCACAGCAGAACATCAGACGGTGTAGAGGAGATCTAAAAGATGGGTAAGACATTATTGCACAAGGTTTGGGACCAGCACACCGTGCGGCAGCTGCCTTCGGGGCAGACGCAGCTCTTCATCGGTCTGCATCTGGTCCACGAAGTCACCAGCCCCCAGGCCTTCCAGATGCTCAGGGAGCGCGGGCTCACAGTCCGCTTCCCCGAGCACACTTTCGCCACCGTGGACCATATCGTGCCCACGGATGTGGTCGAGCGGCCCTTTATCGACGATTTGGCCGAGGAGATGATAGACGCGATTGAGCAGAACGCGGCCGAATTCGAGATCCCGCTCTTCAATATCGACGACCAGCGCCAGGGCATAGTGCACGTCATCGGCCCGGAGCAGGGGCTGACGCAACCGGGGATGACCATCGCCTGCGGCGATAGCCACACCTCGACGCACGGGGCCTTTGGCGCGGTGGCCTTTGGCATCGGCACCAGTCAGGTCCGCGACGTGTTGGCCACCCAGTGCCTGGCGCTGGATCCGCTCAAGGTGCGGCGGATCGAGGTCGGCGGTAGCTTGAGCGAAGGCATCTACGCCAAGGATGTGGTCCTGCATATTATCGGCCAGCTCGGGGTCAATGGCGGGGTCGGCTACGGTTATGAATACGCCGGCCCGGCGATCGAGGCGATGTCGATTGAGGAGCGAATGACGGTTTGCAATATGTCGATCGAGGGCGGGGCCCGGGTCGGCTATGTTAATCCGGATCAGACGACCTACGACTATATCAAGGGGCGCACGCACGCGCCCGTGGACTTCGACCGCGCGGTTAAGTGGTGGGAGTCGATGGCCTCGGACCGTGATGCCGAATACGAAGACGTGGTCCAGATCGCCGGCGCCGATATCAGCCCGACCGTGACCTGGGGTATCACCCCGGGCCAGTCGGTGGGTGTCGACCAGGCTTTGCCCGGACTCGACGCCTTTAGCACTGCTGAGCAGACCACCGTGCAGGAGGCTTTTGACTATATGGACTTCAAGCCGGGTCAGCAGATCGCCGGCACCAAGGTCGACGTGGCCTTTATCGGCTCCTGCACCAATGGCCGGCTCTCGGATTTGCGCGAGGCGGCCAAGGTTGCCCAGGGGCGCAAGGTTGCAGCGGGGGTCCGGGCGCTGGTCGTCCCCGGCTCGCAGCAGGTCAGGGCCGCGGCCGAGGCCGAGGGCTTGCACGAGGTTTTTGCAGAGGCGGGTTTCCAGTGGCGGGGGGCCGGTTGCTCGATGTGTCTGGCGATGAATCCCGACAAGCTCCAGGGCCGCGAGCTCTGCGCCTCGTCGTCCAATCGCAATTTCAAGGGGCGGCAGGGCAGCCCGACCGGCCGCACGCTGCTGATGAGCCCGGCGATGGTCGCGGCGGCGGCGGTTACTGGCGAGGTCGCCGATGTGCGCGGCCTGGTCAACTGAGGGGAGGCTACCATGGAAAATTCGAGCGTTGTTGCAAAGGTCGCGGGGCGCGCGGTGGTGGTGCGCGGTGGCGATATCGATACCGACCGCATTATCCCCGCCCGCTATTTGCGCACGGTGACTTTTGAGAATTTGGGCGAGCACGCCTTTGAGGACGATCGCGCCCAGGGCGACCACCCCTTCGACGAGCAGCGCTTCCAGGGGGCGTCGATTCTATTGGCCAATGCCAATTTCGGCTGCGGCTCCTCGCGCGAGCACGCGCCGCAGGCGCTGATGCGCTGGGGGATCAAGGGCTTTGTCGGCGAGTCTTTTGCCGAGATCTTCTACGGCAACTGCATCGCCATGGGCCTACCCTGCTTGCGGGTGGCGGCCGGGGATATGCAGTTGCTGATGGATGCAGTCGAGGCCGATCCGACGCAGGAGTTGCAAATCGATCTCGAGGCGCGGAAGGTACGCTATACAGGCGGTGAGGTAGATGCCGATATTGCCGATGGGCCGCGCGAGCAGTTTATCAAGGGCAGTTGGGACTCGCTAGGTCAGTTATTGGATGCCGGTGATCAGATCGGTGAGACCGCTACTCGCCTGCCCTATACCAATGCTTTTGCAGCCACCGACTAAGCTGGAGGGATATCCATTTTGTATAAGATTGCCGTAGTCCCCGGAGACGGAACTGGCCCCGAAGTTGTGGTCGAGGGCTTGAAGGCCCTCGAGGCCGTCGCCGCCAAACAGGGTTTTAAATACGAGACCGTCGAATTCGACTTCGGCGGCGACCGCTACCTCAAGACGGGCGAGGTCTTACCCAACTCGGCGGCGGGCGACTTCCGACAGTTCGACGCGATTTATTTGGGCGCGATCGGCCATCCGGATGTCAAACCCGGAATTTTGGAAAAGGGTATCCTGCTCCGGCTGCGCTTCGAACTCGACCAGTATATCAACCTCCGCCCGGTCAAACTCTATCCCAATGTGCCGACGCCGATCAAGGACAAGGGGCCGGAGGAGATCGACTTCGTGGTGGTGCGCGAAAATACCGAGGGCCTCTACGCGGGGGCCGGCGGTTTCTTAAAGAAGGGTACGCCCGACGAAATCGCGGTGCAGGAGTCGATCAACACCCGCAAGGGGGTCGAGCGCTGTCTGCGCTACGCCTTCGAATACACCAAGCGGCGCAACAAGGACAACACCCTGACGCTCTGTGGCAAGACCAATGTGCTGACCTTTGCCTTTGACTTGTGGGAGCGGGCCTTTAACGAGGTCGGTGCGGCCGATTATCCGGATATCAAACGCGACTACGCCCATGTCGATGCGATCTGCATGTGGATGGTCAAGAATCCCGAGTGGTTCGACGTGGTGGTCACCGACAATATGTTCGGCGATATCATCACCGACTTGGGCGCGATGATCCAGGGCGGGATGGGGATCGCCGCCGGCGGCAATATCAACCCCGAGGGCGTGTCGATGTTCGAGCCGATCGGCGGTTCGGCCCCCAAATACACCGGCCAGAATGTCATCAATCCGATGGCTGCCATCGGCGCATGTCAGTTGATGTTGGACACGCTCGGCGAGCACGAGGGGGCCAAAGTATTGGAGGGGGCCATCGTCTCGACGCTGACCAAGCTCGACGATATGGGCGCGGGCAAGATGGGATATTCGACGGCGGAAGTAGGCGATCTGGTAGCCCAGGCCGTCGCCGACGCCTAAGCACAACTAGGAGAGGAGCAACTACCATGCGCATCGAAGTCTACGATTCCACCCTGCGGGACGGCGCCCAGGCCGAGGGGATTTCCTACTCGCTGGAAGACAAGCTGCTGATTGCCCGGCGGCTCGATGCGCTTGGCGTCCACTATATCGAGGGCGGTTGGCCCAACCCGACCAACCCCAAGGACCTGGCCTTTTTCCAGGAGGCCAAAAAGCTCGACCTCAAGGCCAAGGTGACCGCGTTTGGCAGTACCCGGCGGGCGACCAATGCGCCGGAGGAGGACGATACGCTGGCGACCTTGCTGGCGGCCGAGACCGAGAGCATTGCCCTCTTCGGCAAGAGCTGGACCTTGCACGCGACCGAGATCTTGCGCACCACGCTTGAGGGCAATGTGCAGTTGATCGAGGATTCGGTGGACTATTTGGTTTCACGCGGCCGCGAGGTAGTCTACGACGCCGAGCATTTTTTTGACGGCTATAAGGCCGATGCCGACTACGCCGTCGAGACGCTATTGGCCGCCGAGCGCGGTGGCGCAAGGATCCTGGTGCTCTGTGACACCAATGGGGGCACACTGACCAGTGAGATGGGGCGGATAATTGAAGTAGTCAAAGAGCGGATTTCGATTCCCTTTGGGATCCACACCCACAATGATTCGGGTGTTGGCGTGGCCAATACCCTAGCCGCTGTAGAATTGGGTGCGGTGCAAGTGCAGGGCACTTTTAACGGTTATGGCGAGCGCTGCGGCAACGCCAATCTGTGTTCGATTTTGCCCAATCTGGAGTTGAAGATGGATTGCGAGACCATCGGTCGCGACCAACTCGAAGAGCTGATGGACTTTTCGCGTTTTTTGAGCGAGATCGCCAATGTCTACCACGATCATCGCCAGCCCTTTATCGGCGAGAGTGCCTTTGCGCACAAGGGCGGAGCCCACGTCGACGGGGTGATGAAGGTCGCCCATTCCTTCGAGCATATCGAGCCCGAGCAGGTTGGCAACGAGCGGCGTTTTCTGGTCTCGGATCAGTCGGGTGGGGCGACGATCGTCAACAAGCTGCGGCGCTTCCTGCCCGCTATCGAAAAGAAAGACCCGTTGGTGGCCAAGGTCTTGGAACGGGTCAAACAGCTCGAGTATCAGGGCTATCAGTTCGAGGCGGCGGAGGGTTCGTTCGAATTGCTGGCGCGGCGGGTGCAGGGCACTTATGAGGATTTATTTACGCTGATCAATTTTCGCACGATCAACCGCAAGACCGGGGACCAGACCGAGGACGCCGAGGCGATTGTCAAGGTC
>JAYYUU010000192.1:0-5432 GCA_036343835.1 Candidatus Latescibacterota bacterium
GACGTGGAGGACGATCTTCTGGCGACCACCGTTGGGCTTGCTGGCGCGGTGCAGACACAGCTGGCACGACCCGGTGTCGAAGCGCAGAAATCGGCGTTCGTCGAATGGTTGCCCTGTGTCGGGCAGCAAACCGACGATCTCCCGGTAGAATGCGGAAACCGCTTTCATATCCTTGACGAAGAGTATGACGCTGCCAAGCTCTATTTAGCTTTCGTCCGTCGAGACGGCGGTGCCTATTCGGGTGGTGAGGGTTGCGACCGCAGATGGGCCTGCTCGATTTCAAGCAACAGCGCCGGTATCTCCGTGTCGTCGAAGTACAGGGACCACTGATGCGGCGTCTCCTCCCAGCGCCTGTCCCGGATTGTCGGGTCGGCCCCTCTATCGCACAAGTAGCGGATCATCGCTGCGTCCTGTGCCATCACCGCCTTGTGCAGTGGCGTGGAATTTGCATCCCAGGGCCACCACTGTCCAGCCAGACCATTCGGATCCGCACCTTTTTCCAATAGAAAGTCGACCGTCTCCTCGTGCCCGCCATAGGCGGCGAAGTTGAGGGCTTCATCGATGATCTGCTGGTCGGTGAGGAGCGTGTCGGGATTGCTGCGATGGAGCCGATTGGCATCAGCCGTCGGCAGCCCGGCATCGTCGAAGAAGCGTGGCACCGTTTTTATCAAGCCCAGCCCGGCGGCCAGGCGCAGGTCCAGATCCGCGTCGCGCTCCACCAGGAGGTGTGCGAGGGTGGTATCGCGCGCCACCACCGCCGACCACAGGATCTTGCCCGCATGACGGTTGGGATCGGCGCCGCTGTCCAGCAGTAGGGTGACGAGCGAGTCTCGTCGGTTGGCCCAGTCGAGTTGCGGTGCATTCAGTGCGAGATCCAGGGCGGTCAGGCCGTCGTGATTGACGGCGTCGGGATCGGCCCCATGAGTCAGCAGGAGGCGAGACAGCGCAAGGGAGTTGGCCGGCAGCGCGGCGCGCGGGTGGCCTGCCGTGAGGTGGAGCAGGGGCGAGCCCCGCAAAGCGGGGTACAGGTAGAAGGTGTCGAGAAACCCTTGTGCGTGGACCAGATCCTTGTGTTTGGAGAGTAGCTTGTCGAGGCGGTTCAGATCTCCCGCGTCCAAAGCGCGCAGCGCCTTGTAGTAGGCCGGATGCGTCGCATCCGATCGACGATCGCCTTGCGGGGGCAACGGTTCGCCTCGGCGTGGCAGGGCCAGGGCGACCAGCTCCGTTGGGCGCCCGGCGCCATCGCCGAGCGGTACCGCGATGAACTGGCGCCCATCAGCCCCATACGTGATGGGGCTGGCCGTGGCATTGCCTGGGAGGGGGACGGTACCCACGGGCGCCCCGGTGTCTAGGTGCCATGCTCGTAGCACGGGCTCGGGGTTGACGAAATACCCATCGCCTGCATGCACCATCTCGAAGGTCCGGGGGTCGTCCGTCGCGCGGAAGAGCAGCGTCGGGGTGGCCAGGGCGAATGTGCGCGCATTCCAGCCTAGGTTCGGGAGGGATAGAGCGCGCAGCCGAGGGTGGTCGACCGGGCCGCGCCCCACCGCTCGCATCCATCGGTGGCTGCCGGTGCGCAGGTCGATGGCAGTGAGGCGGCCGTAGGGGGGGCGCGTCAGCGGTAGGCCCTCGGGGCCCGTGATCGCCGCGCGCTGGCTCGCATAGCCCTCGCCCGACTTGCGCAGGTAGAGGAGGAACGGGATCGTGTGCGAGGGTACGTAGAGCATGCCCGTCGCGGGGTCGGCGATGGCGCCAACCCAGTCCGCGCCCCCCAAGAGGCCGGGCAGCATGATCGTGCCCCGCTCGCTGGGGGGCGTAAAAAGCGGACCGAAGTCATGTGCGCTGACGATCTCAAGGGCTTCGGCCCTCAGGGACGGGGTGAAGTCGATGAGGTCGTCGGGCCGCAAGCCTTGCAGATCGAAGGGCTTGGGCCAGGAGGGAATGGGTTGCGTGGAGGCGCTGTGCTCGCCCGGGATGGTTGATGGCGGCACCGGCGTCTCGACGATGGGCCATATCGGCGTGCCCGTCACGCGGTCGAAAACGTACGCGAACGCCTGCTTGGTCACCTGCACGACGATCCGCTGCTCCGTGCCGTCGTCGTGGGGGAGGTCCAGGAGGACCGGCGCCGCCGGCGGGTCGTAGTCGAAGAGTCCGTGATGGACCAGCTGGAAGTGCCAGACCCGCTCGCCTGTGGCAGCCTTGAGGCAGACGATCGAGTCTGCGTAGAGGTTGTCGCCTGGGCGGTCGCCCCCATAGAAGTCGTCGCTGGGCGTGGCAACTGGCAAATAGACGTATCCCAGCTCCTCGTCGGCGCTCATCATTGACCACACGTTTGCGCCGCCCTGCTGGTGCCAGGAGGAATCCGCCCAAGTCTCGACCCCGGGCTCGCCCGCGTGCGGAATGGTGTGGAAGACCCACAGCTGTTCGCCCGTGCGCTTGTCGAAGCCTCGCACATCGCCGGGGGGCGTGTCGCGCCGATCCACATCGGCGATCGAAGACCCCACGACGATGACGTTCCCCACGATGATCGGGGGGGAGATGAAGCCGTAGACCGACCGATCCACGGGGCGATCCAGGCCCAGTGTCAGATCCACGCGCCCCCCCTCGCCGAAGGACGGATCGGGGGTGCCGGTGGCCGCGTCGAGCGAGTAGAGGTAGGCGCTGTTCGTGCCGAACACGATCCGCGCCGTCGTCTCGCTCTCGGCCGTGGTCTCGCGCCAGTGCGCCACGCCGCGGTGCATGCTGGGATACCAGCCGGGTACCCGCCACGACTCGGGATCGAAGTGCCACAGCACCGCGCCGGTTGCCGCGTCGAGGGCGGTGACGATCCCGAGCGGCGAGCTGGCATACAGGACTTCATCTATGACGATGGGGGTGCTACGATAGCGGTTGCTCTGAATGTCGGCGTGCTGTTCGAGTATCGTCCGATCCAGAGGTCGCCAACGCCAAATGACGCGGAGCTTGTGAAAGTTGCCCGCATGGATCTGATCGAGCGTGGAATACTTGGTGCTTCGTGCGTCGCCGGCGTAGTGCGTCCAATCCTGGGCGGGGGCGGACGCCGAAAGAAGCAGTAGGAAGATGGATGCTAGGTGTGCCACTGGTCCTCCTCAGTCAATTCCGGCGGGTTATCGTCGGGTACGAGCCGCATGCCGAAAGCACGAAACTGAAATCGCCTACTCCGCATCGCGTATCGATCGATGAATTCGAGGATCTCCCGCACGATTTCATCGTCGCTCTGGACCACCAGCCACTCCGCCAGCAGCGAGTTCGAGTAGTCTCGCCAAATTTCATATGCTTCGTCTGTCGTTGTGGCGAGGTGCAATCTGTCGCGGGCCACGGCCACGATCCGCTCCTCTGCGTCCTCCCGATAGCTTCGAGTAAGATCCCGCTGCTGAGAGAATGCCTCCGAAAGTCGTTCTCTCAGATTCATCTCTCCATCCATAGGTCGAATCATAGAATACGACACCATGATTGGCAATCACTTGGGCAACCACCTGATTATATTGCGTGTGAACGCGCGTTGGGAGTGGCAACGCCTGGTGCTGCGGAAAAATGGGACATCCTGTCACTTTTTGCCGCGCCCGGGCACTTTACATACGAAGCATGGACAAAAGACAGCATGGACAAAGACGCAACGCGGACATATAAAATGAGAGACGCCATGAGAACGGAACTCAGGGAATTCGCCGTGATCCACGCCATCGTTGTGGTTTTCGTGTGTGTGGCGTTGCCGATCGGTGCGCTGTGCGCATAGCCACGGCGGACGAGATCGGCAAGTGGGTCGTGGTTGCACAAGCCGCGCCCGGCCAGCCAGCCGGCTACCGCGCCTTCGGCAAGATCGTGCAACGCTTTCAAGGCATGGCCATTGGCTGCTCCCTCGGGGTGCTGGGGGGGGGATGCTCAACTGGCTGAGGACGTGGGCTCAGGACGCCTTCCTGGCCGCCTACAAGGATCTGGGCCGCTTGCAGGCCCCCCACGCCTTCCCCGGCTGGTTCAAGTTGATCGTCCTTCGCAAGGCGTACAGATTGCAGCGGCAGCGCGTTGTTGCGCCGAATCTCCCGGTCGACGATCTGCACCTGGCGACCGCCTCGCCAGCGCAGGACGATCAGCTGGAGCAGTTGGAGTCGCGTCGCCTGGTCTATCGGGCAATTGCCGATCTGCCAGAGCACGGGCGGCTGTCCACAACGCTATTCTACCTCACTGGCTACCCCCAAAACCAAATTGCCGAGATGCTCGACGTGCCCGCCGCTACCATCAGGAAGCGGCGGCAGAGGGCACGGGATCGGTTCAAAGAAAGGATGCTAGGCATGGTTGAAGAGACCTTTGCCCCACTGGCCGACGACGACTCGTTCGCCACGCAGACAAGGGGGGCGACGGCAGATTCACCCTCAATCCTCATGAGGTCCCCAACCACAAACGGCAGTATGATCGCATTGAGGCGCTCCTGAGAGGACGAAGCCGGGATCCAGTTTGACACGTTATGCGCAGGGACACAATTTTGGGGCGGAGCTACGCCGATTGGGTGAAATCCTCGCAACATTCCCTCACTTAAGAAGGCCGATAGGGTGGTGGGTGATGCCTAAGCCATGCACAGCGTCGCGAGTACTGCCGCTATCTAAGTGAGGCGAACTATGGCAAAGCAAACGACGACGATTGAAATATATCGACTTTACGGCGAGCTGTGCAGTCAGGGATGCATGCTTCAAGGGAAAAACAAATGACTGGGAGATGACGGCGGGGTTGTATCCCAATGACAGGACACCTGAAGGCGCGTGGATTCAACTGTTTCGCTCAGGCTGGTTCAACAAAGAGGGCAAGGGGCTGATTTTGAGACCTGGGTCAAAAAAGCCAATCGTGAAAAGGGGGGGAGGTGCCATTTGTGTTTCACATCGAGGTGGGGAAAGCTCGGGCTGGATTTGGCCAGAAAGACTTCCGCGATCGGTTTCTGGCATCCTGCGGTGCTTTGTTGGAGCAGGCGGGTTACATAATCAACCCGAGATATGCGATGGAGCCCGTCAAATGCTATCGTCCCGCGACGCCCGATACCTTTGCCACGGTAGCCGCCAAGGAATTTCGGTTCCTGAGTGCGTTTGGCACTGAGGTGGACAGGATCATTGAGGAACTGCGACAATGAAGAGACGATGATGGAGCGGGCGATGCGGAGCGATCGCAGCGGCGCGACACGCCACCAAAGGGGAGAGGTATATGGCTGAGGGTGTCCTCGCGCAGGCCGCAGAAGCCGCGCATCGTGGCGATCTCGCCGCGTTAAAGACGACCTTGCAAGGCTCGTCAGAGGTGCTCACCGCTCGCGATAGTGATGGGCGCACGCTGCTCGACCTCGCATGTCGGTCTGCGACCGGCAATATCGCGATTCCATTGGATCCCGGCGCGCCCGAGCAGCACGCGGCCATTGAGACGATTCTGCAGGCCGG
>JAYYUU010000193.1:0-14588 GCA_036343835.1 Candidatus Latescibacterota bacterium
CAAATCCTCCCCCGAGAGAAAGCACCCCACCCGCCGCTTGGCCAACGCCAGATTCGCCAAGGCCTTAACCAGCCCCTTGCAAGCCTTCGACGACACGCCCTGATACCCCAGTTCCAATGCCCGCCGAAAAGTATCCAACTCCTCGTCCGACTCATCGATCAACATCGACCGCCGCGCACCGACCGCGCGAATCCCCGCTTCCAACGACGGATCCAGCGCCACACTCCGCTCCAGGGGCTGCTCGATATAGAGGATACTGCCGTAGAATCGCGGCAGCGCGGCTTCGATGCGGGCGAGCAACTCGATAAAGCGCTCCATATCGCGATACTGCTCGTTGCCGTCGAGCGTGACCTGATAGGCCGCCCGGCTCTCATCTAAGAGCGCGGCAATCGCCGTCAAGCGCTCCAAATCACCTGCCAGATCGCCATTGACCTTGACCTTGAAATAAGTCAGCCCCTGGCGCTCGACATATTCTTCCAACGCCTGCGGCAAGCCATCGTCCAGCCGCTCCTCGGCGGGAATATCGCCCACGGTGATCGGATCGGCCAAACCCACCGTGTGCCGGATGTGCAAACGCGCAAGCGGCGCCGGCCCGAGCACCTGGGCGGGCTCGACCCCTGCGAGCTCGGGGTGGATCGCCCCCAGGTCCAACCCCAGCAGATTGCCCTTGAGCAACTCGAAATAACTCGCGCCCACGCCCCGACCCACCGCGTCGATCAAAGCGCGTTCCATCAGCGTACTACCGTGGGCGGCGGTCAACCGATTGAGCCCGCGAGCATCGCCAGCGGCCAGCGTCTGCGCATAGCCCTCTTGCCAAATCGCGAAAAAGGGCTTGGGCGCGCGCGCCGCATCCCGATAAGCAGCATAACCCACACGGGCGGCAAAGCGCAAATCGTCGACATTGTCCTCGTAGTCCTTGGCCGGATCCTTGTCGAACCACTTGGGGGGCAATATATCGGCGGCGACCCCCTCTACCGGAGTGCCGTCCGCCAGCTCGCCGCGGGCGACCACGTGCAGAATCGGCACCGAGGTCAGCACCGCCACGCCGTATTTGAACGGCATCCGGGTGCGCACATTGCGCATGTAGAAGCGCGCTTCCTTGAGACGGATCGCCACCGCGCTCATGCCAACTCCTCCAACCGCGATTCGAGCGGCTGCATCGCCTCCGCATCAACCGCGCCAGCGACGCCGAGCCCGGGCGTCTGCAACGAGCCGATCTCCATCCGACCCCCGCGAATGGCCAAAAATCCACTCTCGCCCTCGGCTTGGTAGAGATCGCCGTTCCGCGTCAGGCACTGCCCCCGCTCGCTCTCTGACAGATGATCCAGGCCCCGCACATAGTGGTGTCCATTGCGCTCGAGATGGTCGATCCCCAGCGCAGCGACGTGGACCAGATCCTGCTGCAAGGACACGACCGGCACCGTGGTCAGATCCTCGGCGGTGATAAAACACGCATGCCCCTCGGCGTTGCGCTTTTGCACCAGCGCATAGTTGGCCAGCGCTTTGATCAGCCCCTTGCAGGACTTGGACGAGACGCCGGTATACCCCAGATCCAACGCGCGCCGGAAAGTATCCAACTCGTCGTCGGATTCGTCGATCAGCATCGGTCGCTTGTCGGCCAGGACGCGGATGTCTTCGGCCAAACTAGGGTCCAGGGAGATCGCGCGGTCCAGCGGCTGCTCGATATAGAGCACGCTGTCGTAAAGCGCTCCGAGGTGTCGTTCGACGCGTTCGAGCAATGCCAGCAAATCACCCGCGTCGCGATATTGCTCGTTGCCATCGAGCGTAATGCGGCAATTCACCCCGTCCAGGAGCGCGGCGATATCCGCCAAGCGGTCGTAATCCGCCACCGGATCGCCGCCGATTTTGATCTTTAAATAGCGTATGCCCTGCAGGGTAATATACTCCTCTAAAGACTGCGGCAAGCCATCGTCCAAACGCTCGGCAGCGGCGATATCCGCGCTGCGAATCGGATCGACCAACCCCACGGTATGGCGGATGTGCAACGCCCGTAGCGGCGCCGCAGGCAGCACATCACCCAACTCGACATCTTTGAGCTCCGGGTGGATTTCCCCCAGGGCCAAACCCAGCACATTGCCCTGCAATATCGCAAAATAAGACTGCCCGAGCGCCAGCCCCAAGCCGTCGATCAGCGCCCGCTCCATCAGCGCGCCGCCATTGGACGCCAGCAGGGGATTCACCCCGCGCTCCGCACCCCAGACCCGGCCCGCCTCGTAGCCGGCGCACCAGATGGCAAACGCCGTAGCGCATCCCGCTCCGCGATAGGCCTCGGCTGCCGCCTGCGCGCCATCGACGAGATCGCGGATCCCCTGCGCGACCGACTTGTGCGGATCTTTGTCGAACCACCGCGGCGCCAGCATATCCGCCGCCCAGCCCCGGGCCCGCTGCCCGCTCGCGAGTTCGACATCCATCGCCACGTGCAGCGCGGTCTGGCTGTCGATGACCACATTGCCAAATTTGAAGGGCATGCGCATCGGCATCTGGCGCACGTAGAATTCGATTTCTTTGACGGTAATTTGCATGGGCAAAGTCTACTATACGGCCCAGACCCTGGCAAGCATAAGAAAACCCCGGGCCAGTGCCCGGGGTCAGGGTGCTGCGCAGGTGGCCAACGCGCTCAATCCTCAGCCAATACCCGCCGCGCCTTTTCCATCTGCTCAGCCACCGCCTGCGGCCCGGTGCCGCCCGCGATATTGCGCAATTCCAAGCTGTGGCGCACATCGAGCAAGACCAGCGCATCCGCGCCAAAATCCGCGCTGTGGGCGCGCAAGTCCGCCAGTTCAAAAGCGGTCAAGGCTCGATCCGCCGCCAGCGCCGTCCGCACCAATTTGCCGATAATGCGATGCGCCTCGCGGAAGGGCACACCCTTGTGCACCAAATAGTCGGCCAGATCCGTGGCCAGGGCCATCGAGTCTATCGACGCTTCCATCCGCTCGGCATGCACCTCCATACTCTCCCAGGCCCCGGCAAAGACCTCCAGACAAATATCCACCGTCTCCAGCGCGTCGAAGAGCGGCTCCTTGTCTTCCTGCATATCCTTGGAATAGGTCAAAGGCACGGCCTTCATCGTCGTCAGCAAGGCCACCAGGCTGCCGTAGACCCGACCGGTCTTGCCCCGCACCAACTCCAGCGAATCCGGATTTTTCTTTTGCGGCATCATGCTCGAACCGGTGGAGAAATGATCGCTGAGCTCGACAAAGCCAAACTCGGCCGATGACCAGACGATCAGATCCTCGCAAAAGCGGCTCAGATGCATCATCAAAATCGCCAGCGCCGCGAGCGTCTCGAGCAGGAAGTCGCGATCGCTGACCGCGTCGAGGCTATTGGGGGTCACCTGGGAGAAGCCGAGTTCGCGGGCTAAGAAATCGCGGTCGATAGGGAAGGTGCTACCGGCCAGCGCCCCCGAGCCCAAAGGCAGAAAATCGGCTCGTCGCCAGGCGTCTGAGAGCCGGCCCCAGTCGCGCTCCAGCATCCAAAAGAGCGCCAGCGCATAGTGGGCAAAGAGCACGGGTTGGGCCTGTTGTAAATGGGTGTACCCGGGCAGCACCGCGTCGCGATGCCTTTCGGCCGAGGCGAGCAACACGCCCTGCAGGTGGCGAACTCGCCCTTTGAGCGCCGCAATCGCCGCCCGCAGATAGAGCCGCTCGTCGAGGTTGACCTGGTCGTTGCGGCTGCGGCCGGTGTGCAACTTGCCCCCGACAGGTCCAACCAATTCGGTCAGCCTTTGCTCCACCGCCATGTGGATATCCTCGAGCGCGTCGGGCAATGCGCAGTCGGGCGCCGAAAACTCCTGGCGCACCTTTGCGAGCCCTGCCTCGATCTGCCCCACCTCTTCCGCGTTGAGCACTCCGGCCCGCTGCAAGGCGCGGGCATAGGCAATACTGCCTGCAATATCCACCTCAAGCAGCTTGCGGTCAAAGCCTATCGAGGCGTTGAAACGCTCCATCAAGGCATCGGGCGCCTCCTGGAAACGTCCGCCCCAGGGGGCCCCACTCATCAGACGCCCTGGCGCAGGATCTCGTCAAAGACGTCAACTACCTCGTCGATGCGATCCTGCTCGACGATTAAAGGCGGCAAAAAGCGCACCACATCGGCGCCGGCGGTGGCCACCAAAATGTCGCGCTCGCGGAAAGCGGCCAAATAGTCGACGGCCGGACGCTCGGTGACCGCACCGGCGATCAATCCCCTGCCGCGAACCCCCGAGATATGCTCGGGCCAGCGCTCCTGCAGCTTTTCGAGCCGGCCGATCAGATATTCGCCCTTGGCGCGAACCCCATCGATAAAACCCTCCTCAATCAGCTTGGAGAAGACAATCACCGCCGCGGCGCAGGCGACCGGGTTGGCACCAAAGGTCGCGGCGTGGTCGCCGGCCTGAATGGCGTCGGCGACCTTTTGCCGCAATAGCGCAACTCCGATCGGCAGACCACCGCCTAAAGCCTTGGCCAGCGTCATAATATCGGGCTCGACCCCGTAGCGCTGATGGGCCCACAGCGAACCAAGACGACCGCAGCCCACCTGGATCTCGTCGAAGACCAACAACATCTCGCGCTCGTCGCAGAGCTGGCGGAGCCCCTGGAGAAATTCCGGCGTGGCGGCGTAGATGCCGCCCTCGGCTTGCAGCGGCTCGACCAATATCGCGCAGGTCTCGTCTGTGACCTGCTGCTCCACCGAGGTCAGATCGTTGAAGTCGGCGAAGTCGATGCCGGGCAAGAGCGGCTCAAAGCCCTGGTGGTATTTGGGCTGGCCGGTCGTCGAAATCGAACCGTAGGTGCGCCCGTGGAAGGAGTCGTTGAAAGCCAGGAGGCGGTTTTTGGGCTTGGCGTGGGTGGTATTGCCCCACTTGCGGCAGAACTTGAGCGTGGCCTCCCACGACTCGGTGCCGCTATTGCAGAAAAAGACCCGGTCGGCAAACGAATTTTCCACCAGCATTTGCGCCAATTGCACCGAGGGAATGGTGTGGTAGAGATTGGAGACGTGCATCAGTTTGGCGGACTGTTCCTCAATGGCCTTGAGCACGTCGTAGTCGCCATAACCCAGGGCATTGACCGCCAGGCCGCTGACGAAGTCGAGGTAGCGGTTGCCATCGGTGTCGAAGAGATAGACCCCGTTGCCCCGTTCGATTACGAACTCGGGCCGACCGTAGGTCTGCAAGATATATTTCGCCTCGCCTTTGATGATATCTTCGGTTTTCATACTTTCCTCCTACTGGACAATCTGGGTGCCGATGCCCGCCCGGGTTAGAAATTCGAGCAGCATCGCATGCGGCACGCGCCCATCGATGATATGGGTCTTGCGCACGCCAGATTTGACCGCTTTGACACAGGCTTCGACCTTGGGAATCATCCCGCCGGCGACCACGTCCTCGCCAACGAGACCATCGACCTCGGATACGTGCAAGGTGGAGATCAGCGACTCCGCAATGGCGGGATTTCGCATAATTCCCGGCACGTCGGTCATAAAGACCAGTTTTTCAGCGTGTAGGGCTGCGGCAATCTCGCCGGCCGCGGTATCGGCGTTGACATTGAAACTCTCGCCTTCTGGACCGCGGCCAATCGGCGCGACCACCGGGACCATCTCCTTGCCAATTAGATCCAATAGCGGCGCGGGGTCGATGTGTTCGACATCGCCGACAAAGCCGATATCCACCGGACCATCGGCGGTCGGTGCGAAGTGCTGGCGGACCTGCATGACCCCGGCGTCTTTGGCCGAGACGCCCACCGCTCGTCCTTGTAACTCGTTGATCTGTCCGACGATCTCGGCATTGACCTCGCCGAAGAGCACGTCCTCGACGACTTTCATCGTCGGCACGTCCGTCACCCGCAACCCGTTTACCCGCTGGGTCTCAACCCCCTGTTCCCGCAGCCGCTGGTTGATCGCAGGACCACCGCCGTGGACGATAACCGGGCGCATGCCGACGCTCTGCATAAAGACAATATCTTCGGGTACGGTATCCTCGCCGCCCTCGTCGACCATGGTGCTGCCACCGTATTTGACGACCACGACCTTGCCGTGGAAAACCTGGATATAGGGCAGGGCCTCGATCAGCGTCGCGGCTTTGTCGATCTGGGCCTGTAAACTTTGCCCAATCACGTCGATCACTTCCCCTCGCCGCAGACGGCGGAAATCTTTTTGACCACCGCAGCGGCATCCCGCTCGGAGCGAGCGGCAACAAAAATGGTATTTTCGCCGGCGATCGTACCCGCTACTTCCTCCCAACCGATGCGATCGATGGCTTCGCAGACACTCTGGGCGTGCCCCGACAACGTCCGCACAATCACCAGATTGGCCGCCTGTTCGGCCTGGACTAGGAAGTCCTGCAATTCCCGCTCGAGAATATGCCTATCCCGCAAGGTCGCACCCGATTCGGGCAAGGTATAGCGAAACCCACCCGCAGCCTGCGGCACGCGCACCACCCCCAGTTCACGCAAATCTTTCGACAGCGTTGACTGGCTGACTTCAATGCCCTGTTGCTCGAGGACCTCGGCCAATTTCTCGTGCGTATCGACCGCTTCTTCGAAGAGCAGTTCCCGAATCCGGGTCTGTCGCGCCTGTTTATTGCGCATAGTTATTCGATTCGATAATTATTATTTATGTGCAATAAAATGTGAACCTATCGCAAAATAAGTGGAGTGTCAAGCAAGGGAATGGAGCGGTTTAAACCTCTTCCTCGGAAACGACGGTCTCGACCTTGGCCTGATTGGGGGCCATCAACTCCCGCAGGCGTTGCTCGAGTTCGCTGCGGTCGAGGCCCCGCACAAGGCCTCCGCCAATCGCCAACGAGATGGTACTGCTCTCCTCGGAAACGACAATGGTCACCGCATCCGACTCTTGCGACAAGCCCAATGCCGCCCGGTGGCGAGTGCCCAAACGCTGGTCCTTGACGTCTTCGGCCAGGGGCAAGGTGCAACGGGCGGCGACCACGCGCTCGCCCTGGATAATCACCGCCTGATCGTGCAGTGGAGTGCGCGGATTGAAGATGGTCGTCAGCAGGTCATCCGACACTTCGGCGTCCAAAGCCACTCCGGTTTCGACAATGGTTCCCAGTTGCGCCTGACGCACCAGGACGATCAGCGCGCCATAACCGAGACCGGCCAACTGCTCTACCCCCTCGACGACTTCGTCGATAACCCGCGTCGGCTCGGCCCGATAAAACCAGCGAAGAGCCGGGCTCTGGCCCAAGGCCTGGAGAATCCGTCGCAATTCGGGTTGGAAGAGGATCACCAGCAGGATCAGCAAGATCGATCGCACCTGCTCCAAGAGCCAGGCCAGGGCATTCATATTGAGCCAGGGGGCGGCCATCGCCACCGTCACCACCAGCAATAGCCCGACCAGCATCTGCGCGGCTCGGGTGCCCTTGATCAGGGAGAGCAGGCGGTTGAAGATAAAGGCCACCAGCAGGATATCCAGCAGCGAGGTCAGCGAGAAGGGCAGAAATCCGAAGAGGTGGAAGAGCACCAATTCTTCTGCTAACACGGCGCGCCGACCTCCCCCCGCACCGCCTCGACAAGACGCGCGGCGCGCAGGGTTTGCGCCACATCGTGGACCCGCAGCACCTGGGCGCCCGCTCCGACCGCGAGCGCGGCGGCGGCCAGGCTGCCCTCCAGGCTCTGCTCGACTGTGAGCCCGAGCGTCTTCCAGATGAAGGATTTGCGCGAGGCGCCAACCACCAGCGGACACCCCAGGTCGCCAAAGCGACCCAGTGCTCCCAACAGAGCTAAATTGCCCTCGCGCGACTTGCCGAATCCCAGGCCCGGATCAACGGCTACGCGCGCGATGCCCCAGGCCTCAGCCAACTGCACGCGCTCAGCCAGAAAGCCATATATCTCGCCGAGCAAATCGTCGTAGTGGATATTCTGTTGCATGGTAGCCGCGGTCCCTCGGCGGTGCATGAGCACCACGGGCGCATCGGCCCGGGCGGCGACTGCAGCCATGGCGGGATCTTGTCGCAACGCGCTGATGTCGTTGATGATATCCGCCCCGGCGGCAAGGGCCCGCTCCGCCACCTCGGCCTTGACCGTATCGATGGAAATAAACGCGGCGCTCGGGCGACGCAACCCCTCGACGACGGGGACGACCCGGCGGCACTCCTCGACGGCGGTTATTGCCGCCGCCGCCCCGTATAGCGGCGGCCGAGACGATTCGCCACCGACATCGACAATCGCCGCTCCTTCCTCAATCAACTGCAGACCGCGTTCGACGGCAGCACCCGAGTCGAAGTAGCGGCCCCCATCGTAAAACGAATCGGGCGTCGCATTGAGGATTCCCATGATCTGCACCCGGTCGCCGAAGTCCAACGCGCGGCCCCCCAGGTTCCAAATCACGCGCGCTGCTCCTCGGACCACTGGCGGACGGGATCGCGCCCGGCGGGCGATTCACCGGCGAGGATCTGGTCGATCTCGGGATCGTCGAGCACCTCGTACTCGAGCAGGGCGCGGGCCAGGGCGTGGAGCTTGTCGTTGTTGTCGATGAGAATCTGCGTCGCCTTTTCCTCCGCCGTGACCACCAGCTTGCGTATCTCGCGGTCGATGGTCTGGGCGGTCTCTTCACTGATCTGGCGGCTCCGCGTAAATTCCTTGCCCAAAAACACTTCCTCATCACCGCCACCCAACGCCAGGCGGCCGAGTTCCTCGTTCATGCCCCACTCGCAGACCCTCGAACGGGCCAGCCCCGTCACTTGCTGGTAGTCGCCCTGGGCCCCGGTAGAGCGCTCGGCAAGAATCAGCTTCTCGGCCACGCAACCGCCCAGGGCGGTGGCCAGATGGGCCTTGAGCCGAGTCTCGGTGAGCGAGCGCTGCTCATCGGCGAGAAAGGACACCATGCCCATCGCCTGCCCGCGCGGAATAATGGTAGCCTTGCCGATCGTCGGCCCCCCTTTGAGACTCTTGGCCACCAGGGCATGACCCGCCTCGTGATAGGCCGAGAGCTTCTGGTCTTCCTCGGTCAAGACCAGACTGCGGCGCTCGGCCCCGAGCATGACTTTGTCTTTCGCCGCATCGAAATCGTCCATCGCCACCGTTTTGTGGTCGCGCCGCGAAGCCAAAAGTGCCGCCTCGTTGACCAGATTCTCCAGATCCGCACCCGAGAGCCCCGGCGTGCCCTGCGCGACCCGCTGCAGATCGACATCCGGATCGAGGGGCACCTTGCGCACGTGGACCTTGAGCACGCCCTCGCGCCCCCGGATATCGGGCAGATCTACCACCACCCGGCGATCGAAGCGACCGGGCCGCAATAGCGCCGGATCGAGCACGTCGGGACGGTTGGTCGCGGCGATGAGGATCACCCCGTCGTTGGACTCGAAACCGTCCATCTCGACCAGAAGTTGGTTGAGGGTCTGCTCGCGTTCATCGTGGCCGCCGCCGATGCCCGCCCCCCGGTGCCGGCCGACCGCGTCAATCTCGTCGACAAAGACGATACAGGGCGCGTTGGCCTTGCCCTGCTCGAAGAGATCGCGCACCCGCGATGCCCCGACGCCGACGAACATCTCGACGAAATCCGACCCGCTGATCGAGAAGAAGGGCACCTCCGCCTCGCCGGCCACCGCCCGCGCCAGATGGGTCTTGCCGGTCCCCGGCGGCCCCACCATCAAGACCCCTTTGGGAATCCGCCCGCCCAGACGCTGAAACTTTTGCGGATCCTTCAGGAACTCGATGATCTCCTCGAGCTCTTCCTTGGCCTCGTCGGCCCCAGCCACGTCGGCGAAGGTCGTCTGCTGCCGGTCTTCCGTCAGGAGTTTGGCCCGACTCTTGCCGAAGGAAAATAGCCCGCGGGGGCCGCCCTGCATCTGCCGCAGCATAAAAATCCAGAAGCCGATAAAAAGCAACCAGGGCAGAAAGCTGAAGAGCAGGCTATACCACTGGAAGGGCTCTTCCTTGAAGCGGAAGTCGAGCCCGTGCTCGTCCCATTCCCGCTTGGTCGCCGCGTCGATCGGCCCCAGGTTGACCACGAATCGGGTCCGATCGCGCAACACGCCCTGGAATTCGCTTGCGCCGACGATCACGGCCTCGGCGATAAGGCCTTGTTCGAGATATTGGCGATATTGCTTATAGGAAACGACCGGCGCGTCGGAAGGCGTGCTGCCGAAAAACTTGGCGGCAAAAATCAGCACCAATACGAAGAAAATCCAGAACGCCTGGGTCCGCGAGGGGCGCCGCCAGAGACGCGGCTTGTCGTCGCCGTCGGAAGGCTGGCGATCTGGTCTGCCATTATCCTTGGGATGCTCCGACTGCTCCTCCAGGTCTCGCTGTTCTCGTCCGTCCATAGATTCTCAAACCCCGTAGTCGTCTTCGGCCCGCCGCAATTGACATAGGGCAATGCGGCGCGTAGCGGAATCCACTCTGAAAGCATGGCTGATACGCAGCGGCGCGACCCAGGCGATCTCCTCGCCCCGGGCCAAAACCAATACTTCGTCGCGCGAGATCTTCGGCCACTTGGCGTCGATGAGAAAATCGCTCAACTTCTTGTGCCCCGCCATCCCCAGAGGTTGAAAGCGATCGCCCTGCCGCGGGCTGCGCAAGAGCACCTCTTGCCCCAGGCGATCGGCGTCAAAGGCCACCTTGGCCCCCCCCAATTCACCCCTGACCCGAGCGAAGTGCTCGGCGGGAACGATTTCGCTGTGGATTTCGACGCCGTGCCCCGCTAGGGCCACCACACCGGGCAATGCCAACGAATATTCGACCTTCGGCCTAGGCCCCCGGCGCAAAATATAGCACCCAGCGCTTCCCTGGCCCCTCAGGCCACCACCCAGCTCCCGCAAACGCTCATCGCCGCCCCCAATCCAACCTAGCACTTGCTCAATCGGAGAAAAATCAAAGGGACTCTCGGTGGCGGATAGGCCCTGAAGTACGACGCGCACGACGCGCCTTTGCACTGCTATATGATAATCTACAAGTCGAATGCTATCAAGGGTAATCTTATCGTTATAACGCTCGCAAACCACTGCAGTTAAAGCCTCTTGAGCCAATTCTGCCAAGAGGTGATCTTCATCCTTGAGCAGACGTGAGGTGCGATTGAGTGCCGCGGAGATATTGGGATTGTACTGCCGCAGCAAGGGCAGGAGTTCCCAACGCACCCGATTGCGCAAGTAGCGCCGATCGCGATTGGACAAATCCTCTCTATAAGCCAGATCTCGCTCGTGTGCATACGCCTCGATCTCGGCGCGCCACACCCCCAGCAACGGGCGCAAATAACGCCCTTCGCGCACGACTTCCATCGCCCCCAACCCCGTGGTTCCACTGCCGCGCAAAAGGCGCATCAGCACCGTCTCGGCCTGGTCGTCGGCATGATGGCCCAGAGCGATATAGGTGGCCCCAACCCGGCGTGCGACTTCGTCGAGAAAGGCGTAGCGCACATGACGCCCAGCCTCTTCCGGCGAGAGTTTCTCGTCCCGGGCACAGGCCTCCACATCGCGCCGGTCCGCCACACAAGGCAGATCGCGACGCCGAACCTCGTCGACGACAAAATCGCGGTCAGCGGGCGATTCGGGCCGCAATGCGTGATCCAAATGGGCGACCTGCAACGGATACCCCAGCTCCACCCGCAGGCGGTCCAGGACGTCGAGCAATACCATCGAATCGATGCCCCCTGAAACAGCGACGAGCAAATAGTCGTCCACACCCACACCCACCTGCTGCAGCACCAGCCGCGCATTGTCCACTATGGATTTCATCCGCGATCTTCAGTTTCGGGGGAGATTGGAACGGGAATTGCTCAGTTTGACATCGACACCAATGCCCAGAAGGAGCAACTTATGGAACGCCCCCGCATTAAGTTCGATTGCATCCGGGTCCAGACCGCCCGCATGATGGAAATATACGCCCTGCTCCAGGGGGAGTTCGAAAAAAACACCGGTCTCGGACTCACGGCCCAAACCCGGGCCCAACTCGATCACGCCATCGCCACCATCTACGCCAATATGCGCCAATTGCTGGAGATTCTGACCGCGTATCAGGAAGAAAATTCCCCCGAGGCCGAAGAAGCGCGCGAACTGGAAGAAATACTCGAAGCCGTGCTGCAATGGCACTACGTAGAAGGGGAATGACCTTTTCAGACCACTCCCCCCCTTTCCCGCTTTAACTCCACTCAGTTTTTCACTTCGACACTTTGCAGCGCCGTCCAGTCGCTGAGCCGATCGTCCACGTCGTGCGCCCGAACCCGATAGTAATAGGTCGTGCCGCGCGATACGGTACTGTCCTCCTTGGTCGTATCCAGCGTATTCGTCCCGATCGTGGTGAAATCGGAGTCAGTACTACTCCCTGCCACCGTCGTGCGCTGCACCTCGTAATCCAGGATCGCGCCGGCCGAAGCGTCCCAGGTGACGGTCACCGTCGGCGCTTCGGCAACATTGGACGGGGTCGAGGACGAGAGCCGGACATTGGACGGAAGGTCCACACCGCCCGTCGTCAGCGAGGCCGTCGTCGAGCGATTGCTCAAATTGCCCTCTTGATCCGAGGCCTCGACCTGGTAGAAATAGATCGTCACCGCAGCCAGGCCCGTATCGACGAACGCCGTAGTAGTCGACGTCCCTACCAGTTCGAAGGGACCGGCACTGGCCGTCGATCGATAGACCAGATACAAACTCAAACCCGTCAAAGTCGCGCCGTTGAGGTCGGTCGTCGGCGGCTTCCAGAAGAGATTCAATTGCTCGGGGTCGCCCGTCACCGACTCGCCATCGACAAAGGTCGGCGCCGCCGGAGCCCGGGTGTCGGAATCCACCGTCGACCCCGAGAAGGCAGACTGATCGCTTTCCCCGGCGCTGGTCACGACCGAGATACGGTAGAAGAAGATCGCCCCACCGATCAGCCCCGAATCGATATACGCCGTCTGGCCGGTGGTGTAGGAGGTTTCCTCGACGCCGGTCTGGCGCGCGTAGTCTTGGTCCGACCGCGTCGAACGGTAGACATTGTAGCCGAGGAGACCCTCTTCCGTACTGGCGTCCCAACTCACCGTGATCTGGCGAATATCGCCGGAGGCACTAATCCCGGTGGGCACGTCGATACCCGCCGTCTTGGCCGAGACCGCAGACGAGCGCGAACTGGAATTGCCCGTGTCGTCGACGGCGCGCACGGCGTAGAAATAGACCGACGACGATTCGAGACCGGCATCGACAAAGCTGGTCGAGGTCGAACTCACGGTATCGACCACTGCGAATGAGGTCGCGTCGTCTTTTGAGCGCAAGACGACATAAGTCGCCAGCTCCGTCAGATCGCCCCCGTCGGCGTCTTGCGAGGGCGGACTCCAACTGACGGTGATCTGTGCCACGGATGGATCGGCCGTGGCCGCCAGATCCTCTGGCGCGGCCGGTGCCACCTGGTCTGGACCATTGGTCCGCACCTCCACCGGGTTGGCGCGACCACTCTCGTTACCCGTCTCGTCGAAGGCCATCACCGTGTAGAAATAGCCCGTCAGCGACCCCAGACCCGAATCTGTGAACTCACGCACATCCGCCGCCAGCGTATCCACCGGCACGAAGGCATTGACGCTGCCCTTCGAACGGAAGACCACATAGCCCAACAACCCCGTCAGATCACCGCCGTCGGCATCGCTTACCGAAGGACTCCAGCTGACCACCACCCGGCCGAAATCCACCTCGTCCGGCACCGCCGAAACATTGGTGGGGGTAGCCGGGGCCACCTGGTCGGGTCCCTCGGTCCGCACCGCTACCGGATTGGCGCGACCACTCTCATTGCCCGTCTCGTCAAAGGCAATTACCGTGTAGGAATAATCCGTCAGCTGATTCAAGCCCGTATCGATATATTCGCGCACATCCGCCGCCAGCGTATCCACCGGCACGAAGGAACTGGTGCCTCCTTCCGAGCGGAAGATCACATAGCCCAACAGCCCCGTCAGATCGCCGCCGTCGGCATCGCTTACCGAAGGACTCCAGCTGACCACCACCCGGCTGAAATCCACCTCATCCGGCACCGCTGAAACGTTTTGCGGCGTGGCCGGGGCCACCTGGTCGGGCCCTTCGGTCCGCACCTGCACAGGATTGGCCCGTGCGCTCTCGTTGCCGGCATTGTCGAGCGCCGTCACGGTGTAGAAGTAGTCCGTCAGCTGGTTCAGGTTCAGGTCTTCGTATTCGCGAGAGGAGGCCGCTAAGGTGTCGACCGGCACGAATGAATTGACACTGCCCTTCGAGCGGAAGACGACATAACCCGACAAACCCGTCAGGTCGCCGCCGTCGGCATCGCGCACCGACGGACTCCAGCGCACCACCACCCGGCTGAAATCCACTTCATCGGCCACCGCCGAGACATTGCTCGGCGCCTGCGGCGCAATCTGGTCGGGCCCCTCGGTGCGCACCTGCACCGCGTTGGCGCGCACGCTTTCGTTGCCCGCGTCGTCGAGCGCCGTCACGGTGTAGAAGTAGGTCGTCAACTCCTCCAGCGAGGGATCGACATATTCGCGGGCGGTGGCGTTGAGCGTGGCGACCGGCACAAAGGAATTGGCCGTGCCCTTCGAACGGAAAACCACATAGCTCGCAAGCCCCGTCAGGTCGCCGCCGTCGGCGTCGCGCACCGACGGACTCCAGCGCACCACCACCCGGCTGAAATCCACTTCATCGGCCA
>JAYYUU010000194.1:0-8318 GCA_036343835.1 Candidatus Latescibacterota bacterium
TGCCCCCGGCTCGAGCAGATCCTCCCGCTCCAGCCCATTGCGATGCCGAGCGCGGACCATGCCATAGCAGATCTCCAGCGCCCGGCCCTCAGGGTCTTCGTCGATCAGCCGCGCGAAAAAGTCGGTATCCGCCGCCGAAGAAGCGGCGAATAACACCACCTCCGGATAACCCACCACCTCGACTTCCTCTTTGAGCAGCGCGCTGCGATAGAAGAGAATATCGCGGCGGTTTTCGACCTGGCGCCGATCCGCCGGCACCGTAAACAAATCCCGCGTCCACAATGTCGGCACCGGATCCTGCGGGTCATAGGTATAGCGATCCTCCGCTTCGTCCCCCGGCACTTCTGCATCGAGCCCCCCCTCTCCATGCAGATAGTACACCGCCTCCCCCAACCCCTCCGGCGGCCAGGTAGTAGCCGTCTTCCACTGGCCCGTGCCCATGGTGAAATAGCGCACTGCCGGCTCCGCGTCGATGCCATTTTCGACGCCCTTCACCCAGCGATCCAAAAAGCGGATCATCAGATCGGTCAGATCCAGCTGCGCGGCGGGACCAAAGTCGATATCCCCCATCTGCCGCTGGCCGAGACCGGGGTGATTCCAGGGGCCGATTACCAGTTTGGTCTGATCCCGGGCCAATTCCGTGCGACCATTTTTCTGCATCAGTCCCAAGTGGGCCATGGTGCCATTGCAGTGGTCATACCAGCCGCTGAAATCCAGGTTGGGCACTTCGACTTCCCCGTGCACCATATCAAAGCGCCAGGGCGTCCGCGCCGGCTCCTTGAGCCAATCCTCGGCATAGCGCGCCAATCGCGCGGGCAAATGGCGGACCACCTCCAGCCACGGCAACAACCCCAGCCAGCGGCCGTGCTCGACCTCGTCCCAGACCTTGCGCGCCTGCTCGGGCGTATGCGGCGGCGGCAAACCCTCCCGGCGCCGCAAATCCGGCGCCATCGTCGTCATCCACCACTTGATCCGCCGCCCGGGCCTAAAGCCGCCGGGATAGTCCACTTCGGTAAGTTCCAGCGGAATGGTATAGGCGCACATCGCCTTTAAATGCGGTGGCCGAAGCTTGGCCAGTTGCCACTGCATCCAGGCATTATACGAGGCGCCGAGCGTCCCCACCCGCCCGTCGCAAAAGGGCTGCGCCGCCAGCCACTCGACCGCGTCGTAGCCGTCCTCGGCATCGCCGGTATCTGCAACCGTAAAAGGCACGTAGTCGCCGTCCGAGGCATAGCGTCCGCGCGAATCCTGGGTCACCACCGCATAGCCGGCGCGGACAAAGCGCTCGTAGCCGCCGGTGGGTTTGCCATAGGGTGTCCTGAGCAATAGCCCGGGGAAACGCCCCGCCGCGTCGGGCCGAAAGACGTGGGCGCGCAAGACGACGCCATCGCGCATCGGCACCTCGACATCGCGCTCGACGATCAAACCCAAAGCACCTTGTTGCATATTCGATTCCTTCATTAGCGAATGCGCTCGATTTCGATCCCATCGAGCGGCACCTGTAGCAAATCCTCGGCAAAGACACTCGACCCGGAAAACACTGCGCCCGCCTCGTGGATCACCCGCTCCCTGACGCCCGGCCTTTCGACCGACTCGGTGATATGCACCAGCACCAGCGTCCCCACACCCGCCGCCTGCGCCGTGCGCGCCGCGTCCAGATGGCCCGAGCAACATTCGGTCAGCCGTGGATCCTCAATCGCGCCATTGACGAAGTGGCACATGTGCAATAGCACATCCGCGCCCCGGGCCAGCTCGGTGAGGGCGGCCACCGGCGCGGTATCGCCGCCAAAGACGATCGCGCGCGACTCGGCCTCCAGCCGATAGGCCAAACACCTGAGCTGCGGCTGGACGTGGACGACTTCGGCCACCTGCACCTTCCACCCCCGCCGCTCGACCACATCCCCGTGCGCCACTTCGGTGACGATGGGCTCAGGCCGCAACCGCGGCATCGTCCCGCCCCGCATCTCGTAGATAAAGTGGCTGCCGGGATGCTCGGTCCGCGCCGCTAGATCGGGGCCAAATGCACCCTCCGCACCCAATAGCGACTCCGTCATCCGCGCTAAGGGTGCCGGACCCCAGACTTCCAGCTCCGGAATCTGCCCCACCCCCTGGTCCCAGCGCAAGAGGTTGAAATAGGCGTAGTCGACGCAGTGGTCGTAGTGCAAGTGCGTGAGGAAAAGCCCCGCAATCTCGGTCGGGGAGATGCCCGTCTCTAAGAGGCGGTGCACCGCCTCCGGACCGCAGTCGATAAGCAGTTTTTCCCCGGCCAGTTCCAGCAGATAACTCGATCCCGCCCGGTGCGTAAGCGGGGCGGGCGTACCCGTGCCCAACAGGGTTAATACAAGCGCCATCGGACACCTCCTTATCAGCAGGCCAAGCTACAAAAATACGCGCTCGCCAGCAATCTTCCGGCGTGCTCCAGGGCTTGCCTATATTCGGGGCTACTCCTATATTTTTTCTTTAACATCGAGGTTGTTTTCTCGATTGACGTGCTCCCATCGTCTAGCGGTCAGGACCCAGGGTTTTCAACCCTGTAACCGGAGTTCAACTCTCCGTGGGAGCACCATTTTAACAATATGCAGTTATATTTATTTTTTTGCACGAGGGGCCGTAATAGGCTCCCTTTTATTGGTATAATCCGCTGAGGACCTCTATTCCAATAGACGGAAAGGAAAAGAATCGACCCGATGTCCACCCCTGCGCCACCATCCTGATCGCCAAAGACGAGCTCCTCGTCAGCCACGCCGCCCGCCTCGAGTGGGAGGAACGGGCAATGCCTTCTGGACGCGGCTGATGGCGACGAGGCGGTGGAGATCTCTATGGACAACTACGACCAGATCGACCTGGTACTCCTCGACCTCACCATGCCCCTGATGAATGGCGACGACGCCCTGGCCCAGATGCGCTTTATCAACCCCGAGATCAAGGTCGTCCTCGTCACCGGCCTCGTCGCCGACTGGGAGGAGCTCAAGGTCGATGGCATCATCCAGAAACCCTTTGGCTCTGGGGAGATCCTCAGCAAAGTCCAGGAATTATTGGGGTGATCATCGCCCGCGCCCTGCCGCGCTGACCCTACAAACGCAAAAATGGCGCAGGCCATATCGCCCGCGCCGTCTGCGCTACTGCCATACAGCCCTATTCCGCCGCTACTTCCTCCTCCTCTTTGCTCCCTGCCATAATCTCCTTCAACGCCCCTTCGCGCTGGCGCAGCTCGGCCTTGAGTCCCTCGATCCGCAACTTGAAATCACCCAGATCCCCCACCAGGTTCACCGTTTCGCCCGCATCGAGCCTGGCGTAGACCGCCTCGCCCAGATCGGCAAAGGTCGACCGCAACCGGCGCCGCGTAGCGGCGATATCCGCCCGGCCCTTGAGCCCCTGGGCCAGCACCCGGCCCCGTTCGCGCACATTGACGAATTGTTCCTTGATCGTCTGGGTAATTTCCTCTTTGGTCCGCATCATGGCTATTTTCCTTCGCTAATAGGTCTATGCTATTAAACTCCCTTCGCCCGCATCGGGTTTCCCGCCAAATACGACCGACCGGCATCGACGACAAAGCGCCGGCGCAACGCTGCCCGCCCCAGGAGCATCCGCTAGCCCATCGCGTCGCGATGGGTCAGCGTGATCTCGACGGCAAAGCGCCGCCCAGGGGACACGATTTGAAAATATAATGCATTGTCGCAATGGAATCTCAAAAAACATCGCCGCCTTGGTCGAGGGGGGCTTTTGCCGTATTCTTGCTCCATGCTCCGCCTAATCCTCCCCTGTTGCACCCTGCTGCTCATCGCCTGCGGCGACGATAGCAAATCCACGGCTCCACCCAATACCGACGCCATTCCGCTGACGCTGATCGACCTGGACTTCGGCGACGAGACCTCAGCGCTGCTCCAGGGGCCCGACAGCCTCCGCGTCGTCCTACCTGCCGAGCCGTGCCCCGCCAGCAGCGTCGACCTCCGCCTCGACGGCTTCGAATTTCCCCGACCCCTAACCCACGATCTGCTAATCAGCGCCGCCGACAGCCTAAACCTGCCCGTCGCCGAGGTCCTCCTCGAGCTCACCGAAGGCACCCCCCACGCGCAGATCACCCTCGGCGGGAATCCATCGACCGAGCTCGACGCCACCGTCGGCGACGGCCTCGCCATCCACCAGCAGGCCCGGGTGCCGCTGCTGGCCACCCCCGAGTTGGTAGCGGCCTATGCCGATACGACTCCGGTCGGCAAAACCATCGCGCCAGAAAGACCGCGCGCTGAAGGACCACTCCGCATCCCTAGCGCCCGCCTCGCCCAGAGCGACGCCTTCATCGCCATGCGCATGCTCGGCATCGCCCAGGCCGCCGACCAACTCGCGGTGATTCTCGTCGACCTCGACGACCAGCTGGTCTTTCCCTTCTTCATCGGCTTCTGCCAGGCCGCCTCGATCAACGCGACCTTCAACCGCCTCGTCGCCCGCGAAGCCAGCACCCACATTCTCTTCCACGAGCTGTTGACCACCGCGCGCACCACCGTCACCTATGCCCGGATCACCGAGCTGCGCGAAGACGTCTATTTCGGCGAACTCGGCCTCGGCCACCGCGGGCGGACCCTGATCCTCGACGCGCGCCCCAGCGATGCCGTCGCCCTGGCCCTGCGCACCGGCGCCTCCATCGAAATCGCCGAGACCTTGCTCGCCGCCGTCGGCGAAGAAGCCGGGCCCTATATCGACCTCTTCGCCGCCGGCAAACCAACCGCGCCCGACTTTTTTCCCGCATTGGGTACCTTTTAACCCCGCTAAAGCGACACTGCTCCACAAGCAGCAAGGATCCGACCGTGGAAGACGCCGCATTGGTCCGCAAGACGCTGGCCGGGCGCGAAAACGCCCCGATCTACGCCACTAACCCCGCGTCCTCGAAACGCTGACCTTTGGACGGGGGTGCCGGCGAGCCCCTCTCCGCCGACGAGGGGCATCTGTACGCGCGGCGTAGAATAAAAAAAAGGGACGTTGCCCCCGTAAATGGACGGACCTCTCCGCAGACCGTTCAGAGCAGCCCCTTGTATTGCATCAGTTGGCCGGGTCTACGCGCGTCTGCACCAAATACTCTACGCCATCAGCCCCTTCGCGCCACAGCACGGCGCGGGCGTTGACGAATATCTGGTAAATTGGGGGGAGTTCCATGGCCCTATGCGAGAATCTAACTGAAGCAAGCGGCCCGAGTCCCCTTATTCATATGTTGAAGCATGATATCGTATATGATATCTTACAGCGAAAAAAATAACCCTGGATACCAGTGTTCTTTCTTAGGCGCTGCATAGTACTCGCGGTGCATCACACCAAATCCTACAATTGATCCGCCAGCAGCACCTACTGCTGGCCCTTATCGTACCTGTATTTTTGGAATATCAAGCGGTCCTCTATCGACCTGAAACGCGGATAAAACTCTACCTGGACAGAGCCCAGGTAGAGTTTGTCCTCGACCTCCTCCTTATTAGATGGAGACCTTCATTCCGTATTTTACTTGATGCGACCCAACTTGCCCGATGCAGATGACGATCTTTTCTTCGAATGCGCTTTCGCCAGTCAATCGGATTTCTTAACCACCAGCAATCAGCGCAATTTCGCCGCGGAACTCAGTCCCGTAAACTTCGCAATCATCTCCCCATCGGCCTGCTACCGTCAATGGAGGCAAGACCATGAGTAATACCAATGCCGTCCTGGTCCGCATGCCCAGGGATCTCAAACAGCGCTTGCAAGAGCTGGCCCAAACCCAGGGTGTTTCGGTCAACCAGTTGATCAACTACGCCTTGTCCCGCGAAGTGTCCTATATGGACGCACGCTCCTATTTGGACCAACGCCTCGCCGACAAATTCTCCGAGCAGATCCGCAAAGACTTCGACAATGTCATGGAAAAAGTCAAAGACCGCGACGTCCCCGACGGGGACAAAATCTAAGGAGCCTCCATGCCCCATCTCACCCCCGAGCAAAAAACCGACTTCAAAGAGAACGGCTGCCTCATCATCCGCAACGCCCTCACGCCCGAGCAGGCCAACGCCGCCCAGGACGCCCTCTGGGAAGGCATCGAAGCCGACCGCGACGATCCCGACACATGGGTCGAAGCCGGCCCCCGCAGCCCCGCACCCGGCAACCACTCCGCCATCCGCGCCACCGTCCACGACGCGCCGATCTTTGCGATGATGGAGGAAATGGTCGGCAAAGATCAGCTCCACCCCAATAGCGCCGGTCCCGCGCTGGTCTACCCCGCCAGCGACAAGGACTGGTCCCTGCCCGGGCGCGGCCACCTCGACGGCTACTACACCCCCACCAATGGCGTCGCCGAAGGCACCGTCGGCTATATGACCATCAATGTCACCATCTACGTCGAAGACATCGACGCCAAAGGCGGCTGCTTCACCTACTGGCCTGGCAGCCACAATATCGCCTACGAATTTTTCAAAACCCGCTCGCTGCTCTCCGTCCAGGGCGGCGTCTCCAGCGACGTCTTTCCCGAGGGTAAATTTCCCGAGGGTCAGCAATTCGTCGGCCAGGCCGGCGACGCCATCTTCTGGCACGGCCAGCTCTTCCACACCGGCTCGAAAAATATCAACCGCAATATCCGCATGGCGCTGATCGGCCGCTTCTCGCGCAAAGACTCAAACGACATTCGTTTTGAGACCAACGACGACCAGTGGGCGCACTGGGAGGGCATCCATTAATGCAACTCGTCTTCAGCCCCACCCTCTGCCCCGATCTCCTGCTACCCGACGTCCTCGCCCTGGCCAAAGCCGCCGGCTTCTCCCGCCTCGAACTCTTCCGCGCCCACACCGAAAGCACCCCCGTCCACGACGACTGGTCGGTGCCGATGGTCCGCGACGCGATCAAAGACGCCGGACTCGCCCTTGCCGGCTTCAACATCCGCAACCTCACCGGCCGCAAAGCCGACTCCGACGACCACAACCTCGGCTACAACCTGCGCCAGCTCGAATGGGATATCCACCTCGGCCGCGCCCTCGGCCTCAACACCATGAGCACCAAGGGCGGCGCCCGCACCGACGAAGCCCGCGCCGACCTCATCGAAGGCGTCAACAAGCTCTTAGAAAACATCCCCGACATCACCCTCAACCTCGGCAACCAGCCTGGCAATCGCCTCGAAAACCTGGCCGACTACCAGGCGGTGATGCCCGAGCTACCCGACCGCGCCCGCGCACTCTTAGACACCGGCCACCTGCTCACCACCAACGAACCCATCCTCCCCTTCGCCGAAGCCCAGGCCGACCGCATCGGCCTGGTCCACCTCCGCGACCAGCAGGGCGCCAAGCCCGTACCCTTCGGCCAGGGCGACCTGCCCTTCGCGGATTTATTCAAAATTCTAAAAGACGGCGGCTATGACGGCTTGCTCGTCGTCGAATTGGAAGAAGTCGACTGGGACGAGCCGCTACCAGCGGCCATCACCGCGCGAGAATACCTGGAAGATCTCCTGAATTGATCATCTGCTGATCCGATCTGGCAGGTGCCGTCGGACGCGAGTTTGCGCAATCTACCCACCCGAGTCGAAGTCGTCCGCGGCATGGGGCCACGCGCCGCCGACCATCGTGCCCAGCACCCGCACCGCCGGGATCTCCATCGGCGGCACGGCGAAGATATCTGCATCATCCAGATCGTGCACCCCCGTCAGCCCCTGCCCCAACGCCTCCTCCTGCCCCGCGACCATCGCCGCTGCCACCTCCGCCGCCGAGGGTTCCGGAATAACGCGCGGCACCAAGCTCTGCGCCTCCTCCAAAAACACTCCGGTCAACGCCCCCTGCTCATCCCGCACCAACGCCCCACCCTCCGGATCGACCGCATCCCCCCCAATCCCCGCCACCTCCATTCCCCGCGAATTAGCCCACCCCGCATGCCCACTCTTAGCCCGCAAAAAAACGGGATGCTCCGGCGCCACCCGATCGAGCCACGCCCGATGCGGCAATATCCCACCCCACGCATTGTGATTCCACCCAAAGCCCAAAATCCAACCACCCTTCTCCAGCACTTGCGCTTTTTCTTCTACCTTCTCCAACAACTCCTCCACCGTCCCCGTCTCCGCATCGATCCGCTGCCGCCCCAGCGAAAACCCCTCAAAGTGCAAATGTGCATCGATCAACCCCGGAATATCGTATAAATCTTCCCATTACAATACAGTGTCTTCCATTCTCCCTCTCAATCTGGACAAACAACATCCCTCCCTAGCCGAGCGCAGGGTCGGGGGTCTACCGGAGGACAAATTTATAGCAAGGCCTTTGACTGAAATCTAGCGCCCCACTCCCAGCCATGTCTTAAGGCGACCGCTCAGGGAGCGAAGCTGCTGCGTCCTC
>JAYYUU010000195.1:0-12367 GCA_036343835.1 Candidatus Latescibacterota bacterium
TGGCCATTCCGCTCTGGGCGTGTCGGGGCCAAAGGAACGGGCCGTCATCACCAACACCGGCATGGAAGACCGCTACGAAAATATGCTCGCCTTCGCCTTCGCCGCCCTGAAATTGCTCGAGCGCTGTCTGGAGGACTTGTAAAGCCCTAGATTTACTGGACACGGATTTAGGCGTCATCCAGCTGCCTCGGCGTACGGGGTTTCGCGTTTTTCCCGACGCACCTGCGTTGGTGTTTTGTACTCGTGATGCTGCAAACTCCGCTAATCGAGCTAACTTCGATTTAAAAAACAGTGGATCACGTAACTTACTGGCTCACATAGACCTTCAAGGTCAAAAAGTGTCCACAGTATTGATTGTAATAACTTGTCTAAAAAAACGCCACCGGCCAGCCCCCCAAACAAACCATCTCTGTGCTCGTCGTCGACGACGGCGATCTGTTTCTGCGTTTCTGCAACCGGATGTTGGAACGGGAACAATTCACCGTCCACACCGCCGGCAATGGCAACGAAGCCATGGACATGGCGGCCAACCACTCCTACGATGTGGTGTTGATGGACATCAACATGCCCCATATGAGCGGACTCGCCTGCCTGGAGCAGCTCAAAAAGGGGTCCAGCGAAGCCGAAGTCATTATCGTGACCGGCAAGGGCGATTTGCAGACGGCGGTCGAGGCCATGAAATTGGGTGCCGCCGATTTCATCGCCAAGCCCTTCCAGACCGACGCCCTGGTCAGCAAGATCGAGGGGCTGGTCGCCAGACCCAACCCGACGACGACGAACGACGGCGCAACGACCGCCGACTGGACCGCTCGTCGCAGGGCCTACGAGCGCCGCTTTCAAAATGAGCGCCGCTTGGGATCCAACGATCCGGTCATCGCCTATATCCAGCGACACGCCACCCAAATCAGCACGCGGCATGACGTCGCCGGCGTCATGGGATTGACGCTCGAACAGGTCTCCGCACGCGTCCAGATGACCACCGGGCATTCCTTCCGCCAGTGGCTCAACACCTGCCGGCTCCAGAAGGCGACCCAATTGCTCAAGGACACCGAGTTGGAAATCGCTCGCATAGCCCTCGATACGGGCTTTGCCACCGTACAACACTTCAGTCGCGTCTTTAGCAATATTGCCGGGGTCTCCCCCCGTAAGTACCGGCAGCAAAATCGCCAATCTGCAGCGAACGACAAGCAAAAATAGTGCGCGTTTTTATCTTTTTTGTATTTTGGAGACAACTTTAGTACCATAGTACTATTGTACCCGATACGAAAGAACGCCCAGAGCCCATTCCCACGACCCTCTATGGAAAATACACTCTCATCTACAGCGACCACCGACGGTGTAAAAAAAATGCTGTCGATCCTCGTTGTCGATGACGACGATCTCTTTCTCAAATACTGTAATCGGGTACTCGACGACGGCATCTTCGCCGTGGATATGGCCGAGGACGGCCTCAAGGCGCTCGAAAAAGTGCAGCAGCACGACTACGACGTTATCTTGCTGGACGTGTCCATGCCGCATATGGACGGCATCACCTGTCTCAAGCGGTTGCAGGAGGGAGGCTGTAGCGCCGTGGTAATTATGGTGACGGGTGGCGGGAATGTGCAGACGGCGGTCGAGGCCATGAAGCACGGGGCGGCCGACTTCATCGAAAAACCTTTCGGCCCCGATAGCCTCTTGGCTCGCATCGACGAAGCCCTGACCAAGCGCAAGCAAGCCAGGGAGGCCGACTCGGACGAATTGTCCCGCGAGCCGGTCGTCGCCCATATCCAGCAACACGCCACCCAGGTCAACTCGCGCCAGGACGTGGCCAATGCCATGGGCTTGAGCCTGGACCAGGTCTCGGCGCGCATCCAGGTGGCCACGGGCCAGTCCTTTCGCCAGCTATTGCACACCTACCGCCTCAAGACGGCCATGCAGCTATTGGAAACAACCGAGATGGAAATCGCCCATATCGCCGCGCGCACCGGCTTTGCCACCGTGCAGCACTTCAGCCGGGTCTTTAGCAATATCGCCGGCGTCTCGCCCCGCAAATACCGCCAGCAAAGCCGACTCGGCAACCCACCTGTCAGCTCTTAGAACTGCCCTTTAAACTCTTCGAAGGCCTGCCGCAACGCCGCAAGTTCGCCGCGCAGCGCGGCTACCTCTTCTTCTAATGCAGCCAGGCGCTCATTTTCGGTCCGCACTTCCAACGCGGCCGACTCGACGAGACCTTCGCCTGCTGCCTCCCCCTCGAGATCCGGCTCGCCACAGAGCAAGTGGGCATAGCGCGCCTCCTTCCGCCCGGGTTGGCGTTCGAGTTGGACAACCATCGGCCCCTCGCCGCGATCCGCAGCGCCCAATACCTGCAAGGTCTGCTCGACCTCGTCCAGATCGGCAAATTCGTGCAGGCGTCCGCTGCGGCCCCGGATCTCGCCCAAGGTCTGGGGGCCCCTGAGTATCAGCACGCAGAGCGCCGCCACTTGCGGCGGGCTGAGGTCGAGCTTTTCCGCACAGAGATGGTAGTATTTGGGCACGCGCATATCGGGGCCTGAGACCATCCGCGCCAGCCCCTTGTCGCGCAGGCTCTCCAGCGCGCGCACCACCATTTTCTCATCGAAGGCGACCACCGGAAAGCGATTTGACTTCTGGTTGCAGGCCGTCGTCAGCGCGTTGAGCGTCAGCGGGTAATTGTCGGGGGTGGCGATCTGCTTTTCGACCAGCGATCCCACGATCCGCGCTTCGACGGCGTTCAGCAATGGCTCCATGATATTCGTTCCTCCGGTGTTGATGGCCTCTAGACACCGCCTTCGCTATGGCTCGGTCTTTAAAAAGACCAACGTCGCCCCCCAACTGCCCTCGCCCATCCCGCCCAGGCGATAGGACTCGACTTCGGGCAGGCGGTCGAGCACCGCGTGGACGGTGCGCCGGAGCTGGCCGGTGCCCTTGCCGTGGACGATGCGCACCTGCAGGATGCCCCGTTGGCGGCAGGCCTCCAGGTAGTCGGGCACCAGGTCCCTCACTTCGCGCGGGTGGAAGGTGTGCAAATCGAGCGTGCCGTCGATGGGCACTGCGACGGGGTCGGGCTCGGCGTATTGCTCTTCTTCGGGTTCCATAGCTCATGCGGAAATCTAGGCGACGTACCGCACCTGCACAACCGGGCCAAACCCGGTGGCTGATCTCGCTCCACCTCTTGTGCGTCGACCGATCCTTTTGCTATCATTCATTTGACGTTCAAACTCCTCAAACGACCGGAACTCCACATGCCCGTCCAGTCTCCCGTGCGCATCGGCGTCCTCGGCGCCGGCTGGTTTGCCTCGCGTCGCCACTGCCCCGATATCGCCGCCCACCGCGACGCCGAGTTGACCGCCCTCTGCCGCCGCAACCCCGAACAACTCGCGCAGATGGCCGAGGCCTTCTCCGTCGTGGCTACCTTTACCGACTACCGCGAATTGCTCGACAGCGACACGCTCGATGGCGTGCTGGTCTGCTCGCCGCACGACCTGCACTACGAACACGCCAAAGCCGCGCTCGATAAGGGGCTGCACGTGCTAGTGGAAAAGCCCATTACCCTCGACCCGGACCAGGGCCGCGCCCTGGTAGCGCTGGCGGCCGAAAAAGATCTCGCCCTCGTCGTCGCCCAGAACCCCCCCTACTGGAGTCACTGCCGCTATTTGCGCGACAAGATCCAACAGGGGGCGCTGGGGGAGATCGAAGGCGTCGCCATCCACTGGATGGGCAACGCCCGGGGGGTCTTGGGGCTCGAACCCCTACCCGACGACAGGCCCGGCGTCGTCAAGCCGACGCTCTACCGCGCCGACGCCGCGCAAAATGGCGGCGGCGCCCTCATCGACGGCGGCTCGCATCTGGTCTGCGAACTACTGTGGTGCACGGGGCGCAAAGTGGTCGCCGTGACCGCGCAAATGGACGACGCCGACTTCGACCTGCGCTGCGCCCTGACGCTGCGCCTAGACAATGGTGCCCACGCCACCTTGAGCCAGTGCGCCGACAGCCAGATCCGCGCCAAACGCCAGCACAGCCTCTACTACGGCAGCGCGGGCACCGCGGTCGCGCGCGGCTTCCCCTTCCGGGTCAAAATGGAGAGCGGGAACGCGGTGGAGCAATTCCGCGAGGACGAGCTAAGGGATCCGCCGTCGCCGGTGGGAAATTTCGTCGACTGCGCGCTGGGGCGGGGCGGACCGGAAATCGATGGGGAAATGGCGGTGCACGTGGTGGAAATAATCAATGCCGCTACCCAATCGGCGCGGGAGGGGCGAGCGATAACGCTCTGACCTGGCGGTTGCCCGACACAGACCCCGACTCCGCACCGGACCGGGACCTTATTTTCATTCCTCCTCGACCCGCGCTCCCAGCGCATCCCACACCGGCTGCAGCGTCTTGATGATCTGCGAGATCCAAGTCGACAGCGTCGCAGGGTACAAAATAAAAGCCATTTGCCAATTTCGGGCGTCTTTATGGGGCACTCTCGAACGCAAAGGAGTTTCCATGTATCGCGGTCTGCTCTATTTGGCTTTTGCCGTCTCTGCGCTCCACGCCGCCGACTCCCCCCCCGGCCAGATCCACCTGACCCCCAAAATAGACCTCCACCTCGAGCCGGCTCCGGTCGATGGTCTCCCTGGGCGCACCCTCAACCTGCCCCCCGGCTTCAAGGTCACCCTCTTCCCCGACCAGGTCGATAAAGCCAACGCGCCCCAGCACTTCGCCCTGGACCCAAACTACCCCAATCCGTTTAATAGCTCGACGACTATACGCTATCGCTTAGGTGAGATGGGCAAGGTGCGGCTCGAAGTGTACGATCTGCAAGGCCAGAAGGTGAAGACACTCGTCGACCGCTACGAGGGGACGGGTTTCTACCAATTTGAATGGGACGGGACCGACGCCAACGGACACTCGGTCGCCACCGGGGTCTATCTGGTCCGGCTCCAGACGCAAAACGCCGTGCGGGTGCACGAGATGCTCTTGCTCAAATAATATGCAGCGCCTCAACTTTCCCTCCGTCTATTCCTTCGACATCCGCGAAGTCGACGGCCATCGCGAGATCCTCGACCCGTTGCGCCGCAAATTCGTGCGGATGACGCCCGAGGAGTGGGTGCGCCAGCATCTGGTGCAGTACCTGATCGCGGATCTGGGCTATCCGCGCGGGCTGACCGCCATCGAAAAGGGCATCGACCTCCACGGCAAACCCTTCCGCGCCGACATCATCGTCTACGACCGCCAGGGCCAGGCAGTGCTGATGGCCGAGTGCAAGGAGCCCGCGGTCGCCATCAGCCAGGACACCTTCGACCAGATCGCCGTCTACAATCGCGTCGTCCAGGCCCGTTGTCTGGTGGTCTCCAATGGCCTGGTCCACTACTGCTACGCCATCGACCGGGAAAAAGAGGAATATCGCTTCCTCGACCAGGTGCCGCGCTACGAAGAGCTCTGACGTTTTTTATTTTTCACTTTTCTTACACTCTTTATCTGAAGGCCCGGCCGTCGCCCCCCTGTGCCAGACGCTGGAGGACCCGGACAATCCGGCGACGAGCGCGTGCTGCACCCGCTGCTCAGACTGCTCTACTCAAACAAGTGGATGGCTTCCCAAGCCGACGAACACATCGCCGTACAACGAGCCGCCGAGCCCCAGATCAAACGCCGGCGCTCCGCTTAGCGAGCTGGTGAGTTAGCCGGAACCATTCCATCCGCCCACCTAACTCACCAGCGTCCGACCCTCCGCCTCGGCCAGCGCGATATCCACCGCTAGCAACACTTCGCCGACCGACAGCAAGAGCGCATTGGCCTCATTCAATTTCTTCGCCGCGTCGACATAGAGCCCCTGCGCCTCGTCAAAAGTCTGCTCCTGCTCAATCGCCCACCCCGCAATCACCAGATCAAAGGCCTCCAGCCGCAATGCCAGCGCTTCTTGCATCTCGGCGTGCATCTCCGCGAGTTTTCGCGGCGGCTCAACCCCCTCCAACGCGGCAATCAACGCCGTCAATCTCGGCCTGAGTTCCTGATACACCGGCGACAAATTCTGCCCCGTCGCCTGCCCCGTAGACCCCACCGCCCGATCCCGCACCTCCTGCTCTAGCGCATTGGCCTCGACAATAATCCCCTCCAACGCCTCCCGATATCCCTCCACCGACCTCACACTGCCAAAGGGCGTCTGCGGCTCCTCATCCCCCCCACAACCCGCAAACGCGACCAACGACAAAACCCACAGCCAATCTTTCCTCTTCATCTCTCACTCGCGATTAATATTTCTCCTGGGATCTCAACTCTTCACACCCCACAATAACAGCCTAGTTGACCAATGCTACATCAAAATATCCCACCCACCCCATACAGGACTGCAACTTTAGAAGGGACTGCAACCGACCGTCAGCTAGCCAACCTCCCCCCAAAAATTTGACACCTCTCCACCTCTCTCAATCATCCGTTCCAACGCCGACAAATTCCGCATCACACACCGCGGATGATGATAGTGCTCCTTCCGCCCCACATGCTCCACATAACTCACCTTCCGATCCCCACTATACAAATACAGCGGCCACCCGTACTGCCCCAGCGAAAACCGCTCCTCCACATAGTCGAACACCCGCCCAAACCACACCCCCGCCCAATCCAGCCCCGCATGCTCCAACAAAATCAAACACCCCACCAATGCCTCTTCCTGCAACCACAACACCTTGTCGAAGGTATGGGCCCCGTGTACGTGCACCGCGCGAAAAAGCCCGCCATAGACATCGTCCCAGGCCACCTCGAGATGGCGGCGGAAGCGCGCGGCCGCCAGATCGAAAAGCGCGCGATCCTTGCGGCGCATCGCCTCGGGCAAGAGCATCCACAATGTCTCGATCGCGTGGCCCAGGTAGATGAAATCCTCATTGGCGTCGTCGGGCCGTCCGTAGTCGTGGTCGAGCGCCTCGTTCATCAGGCGGTATTCGGGATGCCAGAAGCGATGGACGATGGCATCTACTACCCGATCGCAGAGCGCTTCCAGCTCGGGGTCAGCGACCTGTTCGAGCAGCTGCGTCAGCGTCAGCACCAGCACCATGTGACTACCCAGAATCCGCATGCCCGGATAATTGTGCGGAATATAGCCCTCGGCGACAAAGCGCTCGGGATCATCCCAAAACGACAGCGAACGCCACAGACTCGCGATGGCGATCTCCAGCGCCTCCTCGTCTCCGGTGGCGCGGGCATAGGCCTGTAAGCCCTCGGCGACGAAGAGCCCGGCATAGCCCCGCTGGGTCGCGGGCGAGACCACCCGGCCCTCGCGGTCCAAGCCCGTCACCCAGTTGCCGTGTTGGTCGCGGCCATGGGCGAGCAGGAAGTCGCGCGCCTTGCGCGCCACGGCCAGGTGGTCTTCTCCACCGAAATGCCGATACAGATACGAGTAGGTCCACAGACCGCGCCCCTGATACCACATATTCTTGCCGTCGGCTACCCGCGTCCCGTCGTGGTCCAGACCGCAGATGAATCCGCCCAGCTCGTGGTCAATGCCGTGCCGGTCCCAGAAGGGCAGGTATTCCTCAAAAAGATAATGCCGATAGTGGTCCCGCAAAGAAACCAGGCTCTTTCCCGCTATATCCATGGTGGTTTCCGCATAAAAAAGCCGGTCGCAGACCGGCTCGTACTCCGTGTCCGACAACGCCCGCGCTACCGCGCCATTTCTTTCTTCTGCTTGGCCACTTTATCGGCCAGCTCGTCGACGGTATCCTCGATCGTCACCTTGCCGACCTCCCATTGGCCCTGTTCGGCGTAAAAGGTCATGCCCTGTTCGGCGGCCGACTCGACGAGTTGCTCGATCTTGCGCCTGGCACCTTCCTCATCGGCGTCGAAGAGGATGACGATCTCGTCGCCCGAATACCAGCGGGCGACCACGTCGCTGCGGCGGAAGGGCACCGAGAACGTCTCCTTGATCCGGCGGTCGACTTCGGTGTAGCCCAGCTCTTCGTTGAACTCGTGGATCTTGTTCATATCGATAAAGGCGATCCAGCGCACATCGCGCGGCATCACGTGGCAGAATTGCAAAAAGGCGTTCCGGGTCCACATGCCAAAGGAGGAATCCCAGCTCAATTCGCGCACCTGGCGGCGCAAATCCTGAATCTCGCTATCAAGACCAAAAAACCTGCTCACCATTCTCTTCAGCACGAACCCTCTCGCTTTCGCTAGTCAAAAATGCGATGCCATATAATAGCGCGATGCCAGACCCGCCTCAAGCCTTTTATCACTCGCCCAGGGCAAAGGCGGCCGGACCGGCCTGGGTGAGAAAAAAATCGGCGCGGGTCGCCTCATCGCTAAAAGCCATTGCGTAGGCGGCTCTCCAGGCGGTCAAAAATCGACCGGCTTCACCCATTTCGATCAGCGCCCAGACACTGCCGCCAAAGCCGGCGCCAAAGGCCGAGGCCGCCATTGCACCCGCGGCGCGCGCCTGGGTGGCCAAGGCCACGGTCTGGGGCACCTGATTTTGCAACAGATCAGAGGTCAACGCCTGCGAGCGGTCGACCAGTTGGCCAAAAACTTCGAAATCGCCGCGCGACAGGGCATCGCCGGCCGGTCCGACGATTTCGCCATTTTCGCACGCGAAGTGCTCCAACCGCCTTATGAGATCTGCCGCAGCGAAGGGGCCGTCCTGCACGCCCGCCAGCACACCGCGGAGCGTTGCAGCCGCCTCTGGACCGCTCGCCAGCACATCGGCCAGATAGACCTCGTCGCGGCCCGTCTCTTCGCGCCAGGTCTCGACGATGGCCGTCACCAGGCCTGCTGCCCGGTTGTAGAGCGCCTGCGCCGCACCCGTCTTCTCGGCCACCACCCCGCTGAATCCCAGCGCCAGCGCGTAGCCATCGGGCACCCCGATGCGCCGCTCAATGCGCGCCGGACAATAGGCAAATTGCCCCAGTTGACCCGCCTGCGAGCAGAGAATCGCCGTGTGGTCCTCGCTGCCGCCAAAGGTGCCAACCCCCCGGTCGCCCGCCAGTTCGCCAAAGCTCTGGCCATTTTCGACCGTGCCCAAATACGCCGCCAATTCCAGTTCGTCGCCGATATGGTGCCGGTAGATCTCGCGCTCGGCCAGTTTGTTGGGCGCCTCCAGCGCCAGAAAGGTCCCCACCATCAGCGCGCTCGAGGAGCTCATGCCCGCCGCCTGGGGCAAGTCGCTTTGGAAGGCGATGTCGGCGCCTTGCAACTCGCCAAAATTGCGCGCCAGACGGCGGACCACGGTCAGTGGGTAGTTGGCCCACGTGCCGTGCGGCACCTCCAGTTCGGGGGTGCATTCGCAGTCGGCGGATTCGCGCCGATCCACGGCATGGATTCGCACCCGCGCATCGGCGCGGGAGTGGACCACCATGCAGAAACCCCGTTCCAGGGCCGCGACGATACTGCGTCCTCCGGCGTAGTCGGTGTGTTTGCCGAGGACTTCGACCCGGCCCGGCACAAAGAGCGCGCGCGCCTCCGCCCCGGCGTCGATACCTGTAGCGAGGAGCGCTCGGGCGCTCCCCGCAAAGAGCGCCGCCTTCTGCTCCGCCGCGTCCGCGCCGACAAAACGCCCCGCGAGTTGGGCGGCGACGGCCTCCGCATCCAGTAACGCTGCCAGCTTCACAATCGCACCTCGTTGCCAGCCAACAATCGCTGCACCGATCCCACATCCGTGCGACTCGACAGATCCAGGACCGCCTCATCGATGTGGAGCACCCTAAAAGAGACCCCTCCCGCACTCCGCGCCCGGGCCACCGCATCGGGCAGCTCGAACTCGCCCCGCGCCGAGCGTTCGATCTGGCGACAGGCGGAGAAGATGCGCTGGTCGAAACGCCAGCAATTCATACCGACACCCCAGGAGCCAGTAAATGTTTCCAGTTCGGCCGGATCCGGTTTTTCGACGATGCGGCTGAGCAAACCGTCTGGCCCGCTCTCGACGATGGCAAAGCGCAATAGGCGCTCCTCGGACACATTGCCCTCGGCGAGCATGCTGTCCCATCCAAATACCGCCACCCCCGGCCCGGAGAGATCGCGCAGCGCTGCAAGCGCCGCAACGGGATAGTAATTGTCCGAATTGATCACCAGGAAAGGCTCGTCTGCGACCCAGGCTTGGGCCGCGACCAGGGCGTCGGCCGTGCCGAGTGGCTCGCGCTGTTCGGCAAAATCGATCTGCAAGCGCTCGCAGACCAACTCCTCGCCGAAATAGCGGCGCAACGCATCGTGTTCGGGGCCGATGACCATACAGACGCGGCGATAGCCGGCATCGGCCAGGGCGCCGAGGACATAATCGAGAAAGGGCCGATCGATGGGGATCAGCGCCTTGACGCCGGTTGCCGCTATGGCCTCCTGCCCCGCATCGAGACCGGCCTCGGCGTTTTGCGCCCGCATCCGCGTACCCAGCCCCCGCGCTAAAATAACCACTCTATCCATAGGCACTCTACTGGTCCAGCTCTAATTTGGGTCGACCGTGGTCGTCTAGGTACAAAGAGGCCCGCGTCTCGCCCTCTTCGTCGTAGAAATCCAGCCGCGGTCGGCCATCTCTGCGCGCGCCCAAACCCGCGCGGAAGCGCTGCTCCTCGTCGAGGAGCCCGATCCAGGCCAGGCCCTCGTCCAATACGCCAACGACCATGCGCACCAGACCGTTCTGGTCGTTCATTTCTAACAAGGTCATGCCATCGGCCCGCACCTTAAACGAGGCACGCGGCCGCCCCTCTGAATCGCAGAGCTTGAGCGCGGGTATTTCGTCGTCTTCCAATCCGCTCTGCCACCGCACGTGGCCGGCCGCATCGAGAAAGCTCAGTCGCATCGCCCCCGTCTGGCCGCTGCCCAACCCGGCGCGGGGCCGCCCCGTCTCGTCGTAAAAGGCCAGACTCCCGGCGCCGTCCTCGCTCAGCGAAAGACCGGTCCGCACCTCGCCGCGCTCGTCGTAGAGCTCCAGAAAAGGCGCACCATCCCCACCCAGCCGCAAAGCCGCGCGCACCTGCCCCTCTCGATCGCGCAGCCTGAGCCCGTCGCCCAATACCGCCATAATCTCACCCTCGGCATCCCGCAATTCCAACTCGCCGCCATTGTACCCCACCGCAAGTTGCGCCACCAACTGCCGCTTTGCATCGCGCAGCACAAAGCGCCGCGCCTGCACCGTCCCCAACCGCCAGCGCAACACCACCAACCCCAGCGAAATCAACAGCGCCATGCCGCTGGCCAATCCCACCCAATAGACCGCGCGCTCCTGCCGCTCCTGTCGCGCTAATAACTCCTCCAATATCCCTTGCTCAGCCAAGCCCTCTTCCAGAGGTTGTGCACCAACCCCAGCGACGCAAGATAAGCCGAGTAAGAGCAAGGATCTCAGCGCCCGCAACCAATTGATCGACATGCAATCTTTCTCTATTATATACAATATGATATATACGGCTACACCCCATTTCCTGCAAGCGGTTTAGCACCTCCACTCAGGCCAAGTCCTATGCCCAGCACTCTCTTCGACCTCTCCCTCCTCCCCCCTGCCCAACTCCAATTCACCATCCTCTCCGACACCCACTACATGCTCGACCCCGGCGACGCCTCCGTGGAATTCCCCTCGCGCCGACGCCAGAGCCGGCGCGCCGATGCCGCCCTGCGCCTGGCTGCCGACCTCGACGCCGACTTCGCCATCCACCTCGGCGACCTGGTCCAGGAATATCCCGACACCCCCGACTTCGCCCGCGCCTTGGACGAAGCCCTGGCCCAACTCTCAGCCAGCGGCCTCAAACCGCATATTGTCGCCGGCAACCACGACGTCGGCGACAAAGCCGACCCGACCATGCCGACCCATCCGGTCACCGCCGCAGGTCTCGCACAATACCACAGCCGCATCGGCCCATCGTGGTATAGCTTTGACCACGGTCCCATCCACGCCATCGTCCTCAACTCCCAGATCGCCAACACCCCGCTGGGCGCAGCGCAACGCACCTGGCTCGAAACAGAGCTTGCACAACACGGCGCCAGACGCCTCTTCGTCTTCCTCCACCTGCCGCCCTATCTGTGGGACCCGAGCGAGCCGCACCGGGGCCACTACGACAACCTCGGCCAACCCGACCGCAGCTGGCTATTGGAGCTGCTGGTCCAACACCGCGTTGAACGCCTCTTCGCCGGCCATGTGCACTTCGCCTTTTGCGATCGCCTGGGTTCCATCCGCTACGCGATCGCGCCCTCGACCTCCTTTACCCGACCGGGCTTTGGCCACCTCTTCACCAGCGCACCGGCACCCGAGCAAGGTCGCGACGACGCGCCCAAACTCGGCTTCTATTTGTGCCGGGTCTCTGACGATCGCAGCGATCTGCACCTGATCCGCACCGAAGGAGCAGAAAAATTCACCGAGACCAAACTGCTGACCCGCACCCCGGCCTCACTCCAGGGCGCCCCACTCGGGCTAACACTG
>JAYYUU010000196.1:0-5559 GCA_036343835.1 Candidatus Latescibacterota bacterium
CCTATTGGGGCGTGGAACGGACCGCTGAAAGACCGGTGATGGCAGAACGGACGGCCACAATCAACAACCAGCTGGGTATCCACGCCCGGCCCGCCGCACTGCTGGTGCAGGCAGCAGCCCAGTTCAAGGCGGAGATCCACCTTTCCAAAGGCGAAGTAGCAGGGGTCAATGGCAAGAGTATCATGGGAGTTATGATGCTGGCCGCCGAGCAGGGCGCCCAGGTCGCGGTCAGGGCTGAGGGTGCAGACGCCGAGGCAGCGGTCGCAGCTCTGGTCGCGCTGCTAGAGAGCAATTTCGAGGATCCGTCTTGACGGCGACCAGCCAACATCGGGTCTGCACCGGCATTTGCGTCTCACCCGGTATCGGCATCGGCAGGGCCTTTGCCTATCGCAAGGGCGCACCTACCATCACCCGGCGCAGGGTCCCGTCCCACCAGGCGGCGTCCGAGGTCGAGCGCTTTCGCAACACGCTGCACCAGGCCGGCGACGAAATCCGGCGCATCCGGCGTATTGTCGCCAGCGAGCAAGGCGAAGAATTGGCGCAGATCTTCGACGCCCAATTGGCGATGCTCGAGGATCCGGGCATCAAAGAGCAAACCGAAGCCCTGGTCCGCGAAAAATTCTACTCGGCCGAACGGGCGTATGTAGAAACGTTGACAGCAATCAAAGCGTCTTTTGGCAATGTCGAGAACGAATACCTGCGCGAAAGGGTGAATGATGTCGCGGATATCGAGAGTCAGGTGTTGATGCGCCTGGCCGGTGCCGAGGTCCAGGCCCTGCACTCGCTCAGGGCCAATACCATCGTCATCGCCCACGACTTGCTGCCGTCGGAGATGGTGCGCCTAGAGCGGCGCCAGGTCAAAGGCGTGGTCCTTGACGTCGGGGGTGCGACCTCGCATGCGGCGATCATCGCCCGCTCGTTGCGCCTGCCCACGGTTGCCGGCGCAGCGAACTGTTCGCGGCAGGTGTCCAGCGGCGATCTGGTCGTCGTCGATGGCAACGAGGGCCAGGTCCATCTGCGGCCCGGCCCCGAGACCGAGCGGCGTTATCGGTCTCAACTCCGGCGCCAGCTCAGACGCGAACGCGATCTCGATGCGCGGCGCGAACTGCCCGCCGTCACCCGCGATGGTCGAGAGATCACCCTGATGGCCAATGTCGACGTGCCCACCGAGGTGCAGATGGCGCTCGACTACGGCGCCCGCGGCGTGGGCATGTACCGCACCGAGTTCCTCTATTTGAACTACCGGCTGCCCTCCGAAGAAGAACAGCTCAAGGTCTACACCAGTATCGTCGAGTCGCTGGCCCCGCACCCGGTGGTGATCCGCACCCTCGACCTGGGGGGCGACAAGCTATCCCACGTCCTCGAGGCTTCACCCGAGGCCAATCCCTTCCTGGGCTGGCGCGGCATCCGCATCTGCCTCGATACCCCCGAGCTGTTCAAAACGCAGCTGCGGGCCCTGCTGCGGGCGGGGACGCACGGCGAAGTGCAGATTCTGCTGCCGATGATCTCCAATCTGGATGAATTGCGGCAGGCGCGCGCGTTGTTGGAAGAGGCCGTGGAAGAATTGCGGGCTAAGGGGCAGGTCTTCGCCGAGGATTGCAAGCTGGGCATCATGGTCGAAGTGCCTTCGATGGCCCTGATGTCCGATCTCTTTGCCAGCGAGGTCGACCTGCTCAGCCTCGGCACCAACGACCTGACCCAATACACGCTGGCCGTCGATCGCGGCACCAGCAAGGTGGCGGGGCTCTACGACCCGTTCCACCCAGCGGTTTTGCGGCTGGTGAAGATGGTCGCCGACAACGGTCGTCGCGCCGGGACGCCAGTGAGCATCTGCGGGGAGATGGCCGGTGACCCATTGGCCACGGTGCTATTGCTCGGGCTCGGGCTGGAGAGCCTGAGCCTGAGCCCCGGTCTCATCCCCGAAGTCAAGGAAGTCATTCGCGCCATCAGCGCGGCAGATGCGCAAAACATCGCCGGCGCGTGCCTGGAGATGCGCACCGGTGACGAGGTCCGCCACCATCTGGAGGGCGCTATCGGCGAGTACCTGCCCTTCTGGCACCATGGGCACCACTGAGCGAAAGCATATGGCAGCAACAGACGCGGATAAGCTCTGGGCAGTGATACCGGTGGCCGGTTTCGGCACCCGGCTCAGGCCCCATACCCACACGCGGCCCAAGCCTCTGCTGCACGTGGCCGGCCAGCCGATTATCGGCCATATACTAGATCAATTGGCGCCCCTGGGCATCAAGCGCGTCGTATTGGTCATCGGCTATATGGGTGAACTCATCGTCGACTATGTGCAGCAGCGCAGCGATTTTGCGGAAGTGGCATGGGTCGAACAGCAGGAACTGCTGGGGTTGGGCCATGCCATCGCCCTGACGCGCCCCATAGTCGGGGCGGATCCCATGCTGATGGTCTATGGGGACACGATCTTTCGCGCCGACCTGAGCCGCGTGCTGGCGGGGCAGGTTGATGGTCTGCTCGGAGTCAAGCAAGTGGAAGACCCACGGCGTTTCGGTGTCGTCGTGGAAGAGGGCGGCCAAGTTGTGCGGCTGGCGGAAAAACCCGAGGAGTTCGTTTCGGATCAGGCCATCGTCGGCGTCAATCTGATTCGCGAATCGGCCTTGCTCTTCGATTGCCTCGACGACCTGATCGAGCGCGATATCCGGCTGCGGGGGGAATTCCAGCTGACCGACGCCTTGCAACTGATGGTCGAGCGGGGTGCCCACCTGGCTACTTTTCCGATCGCCGACTGGTTCGACTGCGGCACGCAGGAGGCCATGCTCGAGACCAATCGGCACCTATTGCAGGACGCACCCATCCCCACCCACTGCACAGAGACCGTCATCGTGCCGCCCGTCCATATCGACCCGACGGCCGCAGTGCGCGACTCGGTCGTTGGCCCCCACGTGTCGATCGGCGCCGATGCCCGCGTCCAACACACCATCGTGCGCAATGCCATTATCGGTGAACAGGCCGAAGTCGAGGCCGCGCTGATCGAAAATTCGCTGGTCGGTTTCCAGGCTGTGCTCAAAGGGCGTTGGAACCGCTTAAATATCGGCGACATGTCCGAGATAATCACCTAAGCCAACCGTTGCAAACAAGGAGCAGAAACGCCAATGTCGAACTATCTGTTTACATCCGAATCGGTGTCCGAGGGCCATCCGGACAAGGTGGCCGACCAGATTTCCGATGCGGTACTCGATGCCATGTTGGAGCAAGACCCGAACTCGCGCGTCGCCTGCGAGACGCTGGTCACCACCGGTCAGGTCGTCGTCGCTGGCGAGGTCACCAGCAAGGCCTTTGTCGATATCCAGGCCGTGGTGCGGGCGGTCGTCGCCGATATTGGCTACAATGACCCCGAACAGGGGTTCGACTATCGCTCGTGCGGGGTATTGGTGGCCCTCGACCAACAGTCGCCCGATATCTCCCAGGGCGTCAGCGAGGGTGCCGGCCTGCACGCAGAGCAGGGCGCCGGCGACCAGGGCATGATGTTCGGCTACGCCTGCCGCGAGACGCCGCAGCTGATGCCGCTTCCCGTCACCCTTGCGCACAAGCTGCTGATGCATCTGACCAAGCTGCGCAAAAGCAAAAAGATTAGTTATCTGCGCCCCGACGCCAAGTCGCAGGTCACCGTCGAGTATGTCAATGGCAAGCCCAAACGGGTGGACGCGGTGGTCATCTCGACCCAACACCACCCCAGTGCAAGCCACCAGCGGATCGAGAAAGACATGATCCAGCAGGTCGTCAAGAAGATCATCCCCGCCCGGCTGCTCGACAAGGACACCAAATACCACATCAATCCCACGGGCCGCTTCGTCGTCGGCGGTCCGCACGGCGACTGCGGTCTGACGGGCCGCAAAATCATCGTCGACACTTATGGCGGCATGTGCCCGCACGGCGGTGGGGCTTTTTCGGGCAAAGATCCCAGCAAGGTCGACCGCAGCGCCCACTATATGGCGCGCTACGTGGCCAAGAATGTGGTGGCCGCCCGGCTGGCCTCGCGCTGCCAGGTGCAGTTGGCCTATGCCATCGGCGTGCCCGAGCCGGTGTCGGTCCTGGTGGATACTTATGGCACGGGTGTGCTATCCGACGAGGAGATCGCCGCTGCCGTGGGGGAGGTCTTCCGCCTGACGCCCAAGGGCATTATCCAGACGCTGAAGCTGAAGCGGCCGATTTATCGCAAAACCACCAACTATGGTCACTTTGGTCGCGAGCTCGAGGAGTTCGTCTGGGAGCGGACCGATAAGGTCAAAGCGCTGCGCCGGGCTGCGGGGGTCAAATAAGAGGAAAAAATCGCAGCGCGGCTCGGATCGCATTATATTAAATGGTTGTACATGCAATACTCGGTGAATACTTTATTTAAGCGCGCAGTAGAAAGGAGATCGACTATGGACGCGGTGAGAGGGGCCGTTAAGTTCAGAGGGCTGTGTGTGCTCCTGATGGCCGGGGCGCTGGCGGGCTGCACGGTGAAACCGCCCCAGATGCCCAGTACCAATTTTACCATTAGCATTCCCGTGGCGAACGACCGGACGACGATCCAGGAAGTGGCTTCAGAGCGCGAAGACTTCCTCAAGATCGACGACGAGTCCTTGCTCGTGGTGGACTTTTCATCGGATTTCAACCGCCGCGAGGAAGTCGGCAACCGCCTGAAGATCACGCCGACGTCCACTATCTTCAGCACGCCGATCGGGGCGATCAATCTGCCCGGGCAGGACCTGCCCGATATCGACGTCACGCTGAGCGCTATTTTAGGCCAGGACCTGGAGGCGGGGGCGACCTTGCCGCTGATCCCGGCCAGCAGCTTTGCTGTCGATGAGGTGCTGCCGGGCTTGGTGGGCGTGCGCTCGCTGACGATTAGCGAGGGCGCGATACAGATCGACATGGCCAATGGCCTGCCCTTGACCCTGAGCAATGTGCGCATGCTGCTCAAGGACCAGGGCGACAGCTCGCTGGACATCCCCGTCGGCACCATTGACGAACTCGATCTGGGCACCATCGCCACTGGCGGTTCGGCTGCGGGAACCTTCAGTCTCGCGGGGCGGCGGATTTCCGCCCAGTTGGCCATCGAGGTCACGGGCACTACCGAAGAGGGCCAGGATGTGGTCATCTCCACCGGTGCTGCATTGTCCATCTCGGCTGCCCTGAGCGATCTGACGGTTTCTCAAGCTTTTGCGGTGATTCCGTCGCAGGAATTTGCCGACAACCAGGTCCTGGCTTTCCCCGACGACCGCATCCAAGTCACCCGCGCGGTCATCAGCGAGGGCGGTCTGACGTTCAACGTGACCAACGAGATTGACATCATCATGGAGATCGAGTTGCGCTTAGATGATCTCCGCAAAGCCGACGGCACATCCAACGTCTTTCTCATTTCCGGGTTGGAACCCGGTCAGGTCAGGACGATAACCTTCGATCTCGACAATAACGAATTCGCCCCGGTAGACCCGCTCAAGTTGCGGATCTCCTACTCGGTGCGCACTTCCGATTCGGGGCAGCCGGTGCAGATCTTCTCCACCGGCGAGGTCAAGATCGAGGCCGTGACCGAGGCCCTGGTCTTCA
>JAYYUU010000197.1:0-5925 GCA_036343835.1 Candidatus Latescibacterota bacterium
CGCGAGGTGGCCAATAGCGCCTCTTTCCGCTCGAGATTCGCCGCAATCGGCAATTGCGCGACGCCGATCAACCGCCGCATGATCTCCATTCCCGCAAAGCGCAGAGCCAGGTCGCGGTCAAAAGAGCCGGGGGGGTGGTAGTGGGCGAAAACCGCCTCGACCAACGCCTGGGGACGAGCGGCCAGCAGCAAGTGACCAACGAAGATGCCGACGTCGAATTCGGCGGGACCGAAGAAGCAGAATTCCGGATCGATCACCCAGACATCGTCGACCGAGCGCACCCAGCTCCCCGGGTAAAAATCGCCGTGCAGCAGGCAGGGACCATTGGCCAGATAGCACTCGCCGAGTTCGGCGATGGCCTCCCGATAAGCCCCGTCGCGCATAAGGGGCTGGGCCGCCCGCGCCAACCCGGGCGTGATCGCGTCGAGATCGAGCCCATTGTCGCGGCGCAGCGGAAAGCAGTAGAGATGTTCGTGGTTGAGCTGGCGCATCGGGAGATTTTCCAGTCCCTGTCGCGTCTCGGCATCGAACTCCGCCCCGTGCAGCGCGGCCAACCACTGGCACAACTCGGGCAATGGGTCGAAGGTCGACAGACCGTCGTTGTAGAGATGGGTAAAATCCGCCGTTTTCCCCAGGTCTTCGAGCAGAATGACGAAGACCTGCTCATCGCAGCCGAGGAGTCGCGGCATGCGTTCGGCGATCTCGCCAAAGTGGGAGACGGCCTGATAAAAGGTGGCCTCCATCAACACCCGATCCTCCGGCGCCGGAATGGCGGGATACTTCTCGACCCAGGGGCGCGACTGCTTGACGATAAACGAGCGCCGCCCGGTGTCGACGCGCAGGGTCAGGTTCATATTGCCAGCGCCGGCGCGGCCGAGTTGGCGGATCGACTCGCCGGGCTCGAACCAGGCCCGTTCGTGCAGATAAGCCTCGACCTCCTGGCGCTGGTCGACGTGCAATAGCATATAATAAGTTTTGTTTGCCATGGTCCATTGCAAATTAAATCCGGTGCTTGCCTGGGGCACCGGGTCGCATAAAGGACAAGGGAAGATATAGGTATGATGTGGACAGAGCAATATCGGTTACAGTTTTTTTTACCAGCTAGCGCACCAGGGCTATTTTGTGTCGCACCTTTTCTTTACCGACCTGCAATTCGCATAAGTAGAGTCCAGACCCCACGCGCCGACCGCGTTGATCGCGACCATCCCACAGCACCGCCCGATCCGGCCCGTAGTAATAACCCGCCACCCCGAGGCCCAGATCCACTCGGCGCACCTGCTGCCCCAGCGCATCGTAGACCCGCAATACCACCCGACCGTCCTCGACCAGGCGATAGGGAATGCGCACCGCGCTGTTGAAGGGATTGGGATAGGCCGGAAAAAGCACTGCCCCTCGCTCGGTCGCCACGTCCTCATCCCCGTCTGCCAGGGCCAGCAACCAGGCCCCTTCCCAGGTTCCGGCCAATAGCCGCGCCGCCACGCCCTCGCCGCCAAAACCCAGCCCCTCGATTCCGCTGCCGACATCCAACTCGCGCGCCAGTTGGAAACCAACCCGGTCCCACACCAAAATCCGCCCATCCCGACGGCCTGCGGCCAACCACTTGCCATCGGCACTAAAGGCCACCGCTCGCACCCAGGCCCCCGCATCACCCAAGGCCCGACCCCGTCCATCGCGCTCGAGATTCCACACCCAGACCTGGCCGTCGCGACCACCCGACGCCAACCAGTCGCCATTGGCGCTGAACGACACCGATTCGACCTGGCCCGCGTGCCCCAAGAGCGTTGCTGCACTGCGCTGTCGACCCGTCCACAACACGACTTCGGCATTGGCGGTGCCAGCGGCGAGATGGCGACCGTTATTGCTGAAGGCCACCGCCCGCACTGCGGCGCCGCTGGGTACTGTCAACTCTTCGGCTTGGCGCTGTTCGTCGAGATCCCAAATCGCGACCCGACCATCCCCACCGGCAGATGCCAACTCGCCCACCTGGCTAAAGGCCAGCGCCACAACCCCACCGCTGTGATCCGCAAATAGCGCCCGTTCGACCCCGTCGGCCATCGACCACACCCGCACATCGCGCCCACCGGCGGCCAATAACTCCCCATCGGCGTCAAAGGCCAGAGCCTCTACGGCATCGGCGGCCAGGCTATGCACAAGCGTCAGATCCCCGCCGTCGTAGACCCTGACCTCCGCGCCGTCAGCCACCGCCAGCAGCCGACCATCCGCCGACATCGCCACCGCCCCCAGTCGCTCGGTTATATGCCCCACCAGCGTTCTGTCGCTACGGCGCTCGCCCGGCACCGGCAGGGCCACGCGCTGCAGGGGGCTCCGCCCCTCGTTGCCCGCCGCATCCTCGACCACCGTCTCCAATAGATACGCCGTCCCCGGCCAGGCATCGGGCCAGACGCCCGCAAATTCGCCCTCCGCATCGACGAGCGGAATTTCGGCCAGAGCGCGCGGCCCACCATCGGCGGCAAAGATCCGCACCCGCGCCGCACCGATCTCGCCGCCGTCGAGGACCAATTCAGCCGGCAACCAAATCCCGAGCCCATCCGCCCGCGAGCGGGCCTTGACGCCGAGAACCCGCGGCGGGGTCCGATCCGGACCGGACGCTACCGCCACCTGCAAGGTGTCCCGCCATTGGGCAAAGCCGCTGCTGACCTCCAGCTCAAAGTCGAGCTGCGCGCCGACCGCGACCTGGTCGCCAACCAAAAATTCGGGTCCGTCGACGCTGCGCTGATCGTAGCGATTGGGGCGGCGGAAGGAGAGTCGGCCGCCTCCTAAGCGCACCACATCGGCGTCGAGCGAGCGCAGGCGAAAATCCAGGCTTTGCAATAGCGCCGGCGCGTTGAGATCCAGTTCCAACCCCAGGCGGAAAATCTCCCCCGCCTGGACCTGGCCATCGCCATTGCCCAAGCTATCGATCACCACCATCTCCACCACCGTCTGCCGCGCGGCGATGGCCTCCAATTCGACCTCCTCGCTCCACAATAGCAACCACCCCTCGCCAAAGCGCTCCTGCACGTCCACCCGCACGCTGACCCTGCCGCTGCCGGCAAAGTTTTCGCGCAGGCGCACCTGGTTGGCCCCGGTCGCCAGGCGATAGCGCGTCGGCCCCTTCGGGTCGAGTTGGGAGATCGGATCGACCCCGTAGGTGGCCTCGAGTTGGACCAGGCCGACCAGCGAGTCAGCGCCCGAGAGCACGGTGCGCAAGGGACCATTGGCCCCGGGCGTCGCCAGGTCGAAGACCAGTTCGGCCACCTCCCCGGCGACCAGGATCCCGTCCCGGTCCTCATCTAGCACCCGCACTCCACTGACTCGCACCACCGGGCTGATCGCAATATCGGCGATCAGCTGTCCGCCCTCCGGGCGAATATTTTCAATCCGCGCACTCCACTGGCGATCGTTGCTTATGGCATCGGGATTGGTCTCGGGCGTAAAATTGCGGAAGCGCATCCCATCGAAGGGGTCGGTCGCATCGCCGAGATTGCCGACGAAGGTCTGGTTGAAGTCCGCGTCCCTGGACCAGAAGTCCAAATTGTCGCCCCCGATCTCCGGCGCGGGCTGGGTCCCGGCGGGGAAACCCGCGTCGTACAAGCGGCCGTCGGCGCATTCGAGATCGACCTCACCCCGCGTGCTGGTTCCGCCCACGTGCCAGACCAGCAACCCCTCCGCCGGGATATTGCGATCGTAGAAACTGCCCGCCCGCGTCCGGTACTCGAGCAGGAAGAATTCGCCATTGGGCATCGGCACCTGATAGACCTTGCCGCTTTGACCGACTGGGTCGATGCGCAATTCCTGCTCCAATAGGACCGGCGCCTCCAACACCACCCAGCCCAAGCGCATCCGACACCAGGCCGATAAACTCACCGGGCCATCGTCGCCCTCCCAACCCAGGGCACCCCACGCCATCAACCCCCAATTGCCGATTCCGGCCGAGTCTTGCTCCGGATCGTTGGAGCCGCTGCGAATAAAACCCACATCGTAGAGATCGGGCAGCCCGAGCAAATGGGCGTACTCGTGGCAGATCGTCCCCGCCGTTTCGGCGAAAGTCCGCCCCTGCTGTATCGTCCCCGCCCTAATTTCGATCGGTCGACCATCGGCGCCCGCGTCGTCGGTGGTGTAGTTCACCCCCAAACTGGCGATACCCGTCGCCGCGCCCAAGAGAAAATTCCGCGGCGTCGAGGCCACGACGATAAACACCCCGTCGACCAGCCCGTCGTCGTCGCCGGAGTTGGGGACGCCATCGGGGCCATCGTCGTCGTAGCGCGCAAAGTCGATATCGCGATCGGCCTGGGCGAGGATCTCCCGGTTGAAACGGGCAAAATCGCCCTCTGCGCCGGATTCGGCGGCGAGGTAGTCCCGCGCCGGGTCGCGGGCGGCGTAGCGTTTGGGCGCCACTTCGCCCCTGAGGCGCAGGCGACCAAAGGACATCTCGTCATAGAAATGGCTGATGCTGCCCGGTCGCTCCAAATCGAAGAGGCCCTGCGCCCATGACGGAGCGCTATTCTGACCCGTCAACTCACCGTTAAATCGCGCGAAAATAACCACTGCCCCCCGGGTGCCGACCTCTTGTACCGGCGGATCCGCCTGGACGAGTTTGGCGGCACAGCGGAATACCTCCTCGGCATAGGCGCCATCTGCCAACACCAAGGCCAGACAAACCCAGACTAAATACCTATATGTGTACGCGACCATACCAAGAGAGAGACAGAAAAAGACCAAAAGTTCCCGCCCATTTATTGCTGACTCAGCGTCGCTGCCAGATTATCGCGCGCTGCGGCATAATCCGGACGCAATGCCAACGCCCGACGGAATTGAATCACGGCTTCATCCCGTCGGCCCGCCCGTTGCAAGGCAATGCCCAGATTGTTGCGCGCTGCGGCCAAATCGGGCGCCAACTCCACTGCGCGGTGCAAGTGCGGCAACGCGGCACTGGTCTGACCTGCCTGTATCAACTCCGTACCCAGATAGTAATGCGCCTCGACCAGATCGGGATCTAACTCGACCGCCCGCCGGTAGTGGGCAATGCCCGACTCTGTCGAATCGAGTTGGCTCAACTGTTGGCCCAGGTGGAGGTGCGCCGCCGCATGATCCGGCGTCTGCACCAGCGCCTGGCGCAAGTGGAAAGCCGCGTTGGACAAACGCCCTTGAGCGGCATATACCAGACCCAACCGATAGTGGGCCTTTCCCATTTTAGGATCGATCTCCAGCGCCCAGCGATAGTGGGTTATCGCCTCGCCGGGCTGCCCGTCCTCCTCCAACGCCACTCCCAGGTTGTAGCGCGCCCAGGTAGAAGCAGGGTCCAACTCCACCGCCCGGCGATAGTGCGACAAGGCCTCCGGCAATCGGTCGAGCCATTCGAGTGCCAGACCCAGGTTGACATGGACATTGGCGGAGTTCGGATTCAATTCGAGCGCGCGGTGATAGTGATCGAGAGCCGTGGCTGCAGCGCCCACGGACACCAGCACTTGACTCAAGTTGTTATGCGCACCGACTTCGTCGGGATTCAGGGTCAGCGCCTGCCGATAATAGACCATCGCCTGTTGCGCGTCACCGGTCTCCTTGAGCCTGTTGGCGAGATTGTAAGCGGCTCTTGGATTATCCGCCACCGCCGTCACCGCGCTCTGCCAGATCGCGATCGCACTGGCGTAGTCCCTGTTGCGCATCTGCGTGCTCCAACCCAGTACCAAAGCTACCGCCCCGACCAACACCAGACCCACCCTTCTACCCTTGGACCAACGCCCACTCAACGCGTCGCCGCCGACGACCAACCCCGCGACCAGGACACCGAGTGGCAGATAAAATCGTCGCTCGGCGCCAACGTCATTGACGATCGGCACGAAACTCGAAGTCGGCGCCAACACCAACAACGCCAAAGCCCCGACTAACCCCCAACGCCAGCGGCGATAGACTGCCACACCGCTC
>JAYYUU010000198.1:0-11642 GCA_036343835.1 Candidatus Latescibacterota bacterium
CGCGCATCGGACCAAGTTAGGAGATGGGCCACGCAAAACCTGTGCCGTCGGATTTTCGTCCTTTTCTCTCGGAGGAATAACTCTCACCGCCGTGTTAATGTAGCTATAACTACACGGCAGTGTTTCGCTTACTGCAGATTATCCCGCTTCAGTCCACCACTCCATTGCACAGGAAGTCGAAGAGGTCCCAGTTGTGCGCCTGGCCCGAGGCCAAGAACTTGGCGTATTCGCCTGTCAGCGGTCGGTTGCAGATCAGCGGTACCACGCCCTCGTGCAGGCCGCCGTGCGAGCGCAGGCCCTTTGCGACGTCGGCGAGGTCGTGCCAGTCGGGGGTGCGGCCGAGGACGGTGTGCTGGTCGGAGAGCACGACCAGTTCGCCAATGCGGTCGGGTGGGAGCTGGTAGGCGGCGGCGGCTTCTGGGCGGGTGAGTACTTTTTCGACGCCGGGGATGGCGCGGAGAATCGCTTTGGCCTGTTCGATATGGGCGTCGTCGACATAGATGGTGGCGTAGGAGCCCAACGCGCCGTGGTGGACGACATAGGGGTCGGTGATGGGCAGGATGACGCGGGCTTCGCCGATGCCCTCTGCTACCAGCTTGGTTTCTAGAAACTGCACTTTGGGCGAGCCGTCGGCGTTGGTTTTGGCGTTCATGCCGTGGTCGGCGGTGATGCCCAAAATGGTATCTTGCGTGTCGAGTTCGCCGATAAAGCGGTCGAGGCGGGCGTAGAAGGCGTTGGCCTCCGGCGCGCCGGGCGCCCATTTGTGTTGGACGAAATCGGTTGTCGAGAGATAGAGGAGATTGAGATTGTGGCGCGCGAGGAGACGCGCGCCAGCCTCGATGCAGTAGACGCTGGCCTCGGGATCGTAGATGTCGGGATTTGGGCGGCCGACCAGGCCGATGACATCGGCGATATGGTGTGCGGATTCTTCGACTTCGTGCGCCTTTTCGACGGAGAAGTTGATGCCCTGCCAGCCCCTCGCCAAAAAGAGCCGCAACTTGTCCTTGGTGGTGATGGCGGCGACCGTTTGCCCCGCGGCGTGGAAGGCGGCGAGGATCGTCGGGGCGCGCAGGAAGCGGGGGTCGTTCATCAGCACTTCCTCATCGGCTTCCACATCGTAGTAGAAGTTGCCGGGGATGCCATTGACTGCGGGCGGTGCGCCGGTGACGATGGCGACGTTGTTGGGGTTGGTGAAGGAGGGAATAATGGTGTGGACCAGGCCGTGGTTTCCGCGCTCCTCGATGGCGCGGAGATTGGGCATCACGGCAGAGGCTTCGTCGAGGTACTCCCGGGCGCAGCCGTCGATGCAGATGCCGACGATGGTTTTGTCGCGGGGGCGATAGCGGCGGTCGTTGACTTCGATCATAAGTTGGGTCCGATGGCGACGCGGAAGTGCTGGCGAGTTTTGGCCAGGGCGATGGCCCGGTCCAGTTCCGCGAGGGGAAGGGGATTGCTGACCAGCGACGCATAAGGGTAGTGGTCGGCGGTCTGCGCGAGAAAGGCCAGTGCCTCGTCGAGGTGGCGTGGGCTGTAGTTGTGGACGCCGCGGATGGTCAGGCATTTGCGGAGTACTTGCTCGCCGGTCAGCGCTAATTGCGTATTGGGGTGGACCATGCCGACGAAAATATAAAAGCCACCCGGGCGCAGGGCGGCGATACCCGGAGGGACCAATTCGGCGTGGCCGGCGACTTCGATGACGGCGTCTAGGCTCTCCTGCCCTGCGAATGGTCTGGCGCCGAATTCAGTCGCTCGGGCCAGGCGGCTCGCATCGATATCGATGCAGTAGATCTCTGCTATGCCGCACTCGGCTAAAAGGGCGCAGGTGTAGAGTCCGAGCAGGCCGGCGCCCTGGACCAGGACCCTGTCGCAGGGTATGGGCAAGAGGGCACAGGCATTGACTGCGGTGGCTAGAGCGCAGTTGGCCGGGGCGACCAGGACATCGGGTAATTGGTCGTCTATTTTGGCGATGTGGGTGCCGGGTCGCAAGAGCAGGTGTGTGGCGTAGCAGCCGTTGAGACCGCTGCCGTCGGCCAGCGCGGCGTGGCCGTATTTGAACAAGTGGTCGCACTTTTCCGGCAGGCGATGCTCGGTGCAGGCCGGGCAAGAGCCGCAGCTATCGGCGATGCTCCAGCTGATGCGGTCGCCGGGCGCGAGGTCGGGGCGCTCGGTGGCGACGATTCGCCCGACGGCCTCGTGGCCCAGAATTAAGGGCGTGGGCTCTTGGCGCAGGCCGGATAGCGTGTGGAGGTCGGAGCCGCAGATGGTGGCCAGGTCGATCGCCACGAGTACTGCGCCGGGGTCCAGCGCGTCGGGCAAAGGCAGGTTTTGCCGGTGCAGGGGATGTCCGTGGCCGGTGAAGATCTGTGCGGAAGCCGTCGACACGAAACTCCGGCGGTGGGGCGGTGGGGCGATGGGTTGTCGATGGGGACGGAGGGGATGCGCGGCATCGCCGCGCGGCCGGCGGACACGGTTTTAGTCCTGCGGCTTGCGCCAGTAGCCCTCTAAGCGGTCTTGGGGCTCCCAGTCGAGCAGGCGTCGGGCCTTGGCGTTGCCATAGCGGCCGTGGGGGGTGTCGGTGGTGATGTGAAAGATCTCGCAGCGCGAGGGCAGGGTCTGGAGGTCGATCTCCAGGCATTTGCGGATGGCGCGGGCGGCGTCGGGAAAGGTGATGGAGAAGGGATTGGTGTCGCCGCCGAATTGCTCTGGTGTCGGTTGGGCTGCGCGGAAGCTCAAGAAGAGGGTGGTCAGTACGTGGATGGGATAGTTGGCGGCGAAGACGCGGCAGATCTCCTGGCCGACTGATTTGCTATGGGCGTAGAGATTGGTCCCCGAGTGCAGGGGGACTTCTTCGTTGATGTCGAAGTCGAAGTGCTCGTAAGAGGGGCCGACCTGGGTGAAGTGGGGGCCGGTGTTGACGTAGCGGGTGTGGCTGTTTTCGACGGCTGCGAGAATGCTATTGTAGGTGCCGGTGGTGTTGACGTCGAAGGCGACTTTGCGGTCGGAGCGCAGCACCGAGCAGTTGACGATGGCGTCGGTGCCCTCGGCGGCGCGGCGCACCTGGTCTAGATCGGAAATGTCCACCTGCATGGTCTCGTACTCGCTGTCGATCGGCACGATATCGGTGATGCGCAGTTCGTAGTCGCCACGCAGCTCGTTGACGACGTGCGGGCCGAGGTGGCCGTTGCCACCAAGCAGCAGGACTTTCACGGGTTGGCCTCAAAGTTGTATTGGGGGGCAAATTCCAGATGGCCCTTAGCCGGCTCGATGGAGAAGCGGGCGCGGGGGGAATCGGACTGGATGTGGACCACGCCGTACTGGTAGCGACGCCCTTGTGTGCCTTTGTGCAGGATCTGGGCTACCGCCTGGGCGGCGTCGCGCCCGTCGAGCCACATCGGGTCGTAGGGCTGGTCGGCGATCTCGTCGGCGCGGACCAGGTGACCAAGGCGGGCAATGGTGACTTGGAGCGCCTGGCTGTGGGCGAATTCGCGAGCGGTGAACTCGGCTAGCTGCGCGCCGAGTATGGCCGGTTCGCAAGAGGGTAGCGGTTTCCAGTTTTCGCTTACGGTCAGCTTTTCGTCGTAGGGGGCGAAGAGGTCGAGGGTGCTCAAGACGACGACGCGTTTGACCGTGGCTTGGGAGGCGGCGAGGAGCAGGTTGTAGGTGCGGCGCGAGTTGTGGTCGAGCCAGGTGGTCTGGTCATCGTCCGGGCACGGCGCGTAGGCCTGGTGGACGATGGCGTCGATGTCTGCGACCAGCGCGTCGGTGGTTTCATCGTGGCCCAATTCGCTCTGGATGAACTCGTGGCCGGTCGCCAGGGCGTCGCGATCGGTCAGGCGCAACTGGTGTGCCTGGCCAAGGTTTGTGGCCAGGGCCTGGCCGAGGTCTGTGGCGGCGCCGGTGATGAGTACGTGCATGGGGTTTAGAGGATTCGTTGGTCGATATTGGTGGGGACGATATCGTGGATCTGGCTGTCCATCAGCGCGGTGTACGACTGCATCTCGAGTACCGCGTTGTCGTGCAGCTCGTCGATGGTGCGACAGCCGGTGGTGGCCAGGGTGGCGCGCAGCATCTGGATGATGGTCGGCAGCTTGTCGTGGATCGAACCGATGTGCGGGACGTAGCCCGAGATGCCCTCTTCGAAGAAGTGTTCCCGCGTCTGTGCGTAGCGCCGCATATTGTGGGCGCGCATCGAGCCCTCCATCCAGTATTCCTTGACGATCTCGCCGGCGTCGTTGCGGACCAGGTTGCCCTGGCTCTCGGTGTAGCGGGCGAAGAAGTTGCCCATCATCACCGCATTGGCACCCAGGGCCAGGGCCACCGACATCTCCGACGGGCCCGAGATGCCGCCGTCGGCGACGATCGGGAGGTAGGCGCCGTGGTTTTTTTGCCACTGGTCGCGCGCCGCGCTAATTTCTATCAGGGTGGTGCCCTGGCCGCGGCCGGTGGCCTTGACCTCCTGGGTGGTACAGCCCGAGCCGATGCCCATGCCGACCTTGATCGCATCGGCGCCGACCTCGGCCAAAAAGCGGAAACCCTCGGCGGTGACGACATTGCCGCCGATGACGGGGGCGGCGGTGTGCTCCTTGATAAACTGGATCATCTGCCGCTGGTATTCGGTGTGGCCGTCGGAGGCATCGATGATCAGCACATCGACTTCGTGCTCGATGAGGGTCTGGACTCGTTCGCGATCTTCCGGGTGGGTAGAGACTGCGGCGCCGATCAGCAGGCGCTTCTGCTCGTCGATCGACTCGTTGGGGTGGCGCAGGTGCTTGTCGAGGTCTTTTTTAAAAACCACGGCCTGGAGCACGCCCTCCGCGGAGAGGATCGGCAGGAAGCCGCGACCATAGCGGATCATCAACTCGTTGGCGGCGCGGAGGTTGTTGATGTCGACCCCGGCTTGGACGTCGGTCTTCATCCGCGCGGCGACCCGGCAGTCGAAGTCGCGGCGCTCGTCGAAGTCCTTGTCGGTGAGGATGCCGATGAGCTTGTCGTGGAACTGGCCACTCTCGGTCACCGGGAAGGTCGTATAGCTGGTCTGGCGGATGATCTCGACGATCTCGGCGATGGCTTGGTCGGGGGCCAGGGTCAGGATATTGGTCTGGAAACCGGCTTTGAAGCGCTTGACCTGGCTGATCTTGGCGCACTGCTCCTCGGTCGGCTGGCTGACTGGCAGGATGCCGATGCCGCCGAGCTGGGCCAGGGCGATGGCCATCTCGCCGCCGGTTACCGCCTGCATCGCGGCGCTGACAAAGGGCGTATGCAGATAGAGAAAATCGTCGCCCTTGCGGCAGAGGCGGGTTTTGAGCGATACGTTGGGGGCGTTGCCCTCGGGGGGCGTGTACCCTGGCAGGATGCGAAACTCTTTGAGGCTATGCGACGGGGTGTTTAGAACCTGGGCCATAGTCGTCCTCTTGAGTGTTGCCGTCAGGGGAGGGATATTAAACGGTAGAACATAGGCATTGGGTTTATATTATTCAATATGCTCGGGTGTTTTATATTGGTAAATTACTAAGGACAGGGAAAGGAGCCCATATGTCTTATCAGAGGTTTTATCCGCAGCAGAGCGGCGCAGGCAGTTTTCTTACCGGTTTTGTAGCCGGGGCGCTCGTCGGCATGGCGGTCGGGGTTTTGTTAGCTCCGCACAAGGGCGATGTCACCCGGCGCAAGATCGTGCGGCAGGCCGGGGAGACGCGCGACGAGGTCATCGAGGCGGTGGAGGACCTGATCGAGCGCCGCGAAACGCCCAATGGCGATGGGGGCGAAGGAGAAGCTTAGCAGCCGTAGTTGAGGTGGTGGAGCCGGGCGTAGATGCCGTTTTGGCGCAGGAGCTCCTCGTGGTGGCCCCGCTCGCGGACCTCGCCGCGGTGCAGCACCAGGATTTGGTCGGCGTTGCGGATGGTGGAGAGCCGGTGGGCGATGACGATCGAGGTGCGGTCGTGCATCAGTTTGGCGATGGCGTCCTGGATCAGTTGCTCGGTCTCGGTGTCGATGCTGGAGGTCGCCTCGTCGAGGACCAGGATCTCTGGGTCGAAGGCCAGGGCTCGGGCGAAAGACAAGAGCTGGCGCTGGCCCGCCGAGAGTGTCGAGCCGCCCTCGGCGACGGTGTGGGCATAGCCTTCGGGCAGGCGCTCGATAAAGGGGGCGGCGTTGACATAGCGGGCGGCGCGCTCGATTTCGGGCGTGCCGATGCTTGCTTCGCCGAGCCGGATATTGTCGCCGATACCGCCCGAGAATAGAAAGACGTCCTGCTGGACGATGCTGATCCGCCGGCGCAGTTCCTCGGCGTGCCATTGGCGCACGTCGAGACCGTCGACGAGGATTTTCCCCGCCTGAATATCGTAGAAGCGGCAGATGAGGCTGACGATGGTGGTCTTGCCCGAGCCGGTGGCTCCCACCAGCGCCAGGCTTTGACCCGCTGCCAATCTGAACGAGACGTCTTGCAGAATCCAGTCCGCGGCCGCCGGGTCGTATTTAAAATAGACATTGCGAAATTCAATCGTGCCGCCCCGGCCCTCCCTGGGCAGTTCGCGTCGCGGTCCTCCCTCGGGTTCTAGGGGGGTGGCCAGGAGCTCGAAGATCCGTTCGGATGCCGCCATGGCGCTCTGCAGCAGGGCGTAGCGGTCGGAGATGTCCATGATGGGTCGGAAGAAGCGGCGGATATACTGGAGGAAGGCCACCAGAACCCCCAATTCGACTCGGCCGTCGATCACCGACCCGGCTCCATACCAGATGATCAGTGCCATGCCGAAAGTGCCGACGAATTCGGTGAAGGGGAAGAATAGCGCGTAGAAGTGGATTTCGCGGTCTTCGGCGCGGCGATAGGGCAGGTGCTCGTCGTCGAAGTCGCGCAGGTTGCGCAGCTGGCGGTTGAAAAGCTGCACCACTTCGATGCCGGTGATATTCTCTTGTAGATAGGCGTTGAGCCGCGCCAGGCGCATCCTCAGCTCGCGGTAGGCCTTCATCGCCAGGCCCTGCAGATAGAAGGTCGACACCGCGATTGCCGGGATCACCGCACAGCAGACCAGCGTCAGCTCGCGATCGATATAGACCATAAAGCCCAGGATGGCAAAGAGCGTGAAGAGGTCCATAAAGACCGAGACCACGCCCTCGCTGAAAAACTCGTTGAGGGCGTCGACGTCGTTGGAGGCGCGGGTCATGATCCGGCCCAGGGGGGTGTGATCGAAATAGCTCAGGGGCAGCCGTTGCAGGTGGGCGAAGATGTCGCGGCGCATATCGTACATCACGTACTGGCCCATCACGCCGGTGACCAGGGTCTGGACATATTGGGCACCGTATTGCACCGCGACGCTCAAAAAGAAGGCGCCGATCATCCACTTGAGCCCCTCCCAATCGCCGTTGACGATGTGGTCGTCGACGGCGATCTGGGTCAGCCAGGGTCCGACCTGGCTGGAGATGGCGGCGAGGACGATGGTGGCGAAGGCGAGGATGACGCGGCTGCGGTGGGGTTTGAGATAGCCCAGCAGTTGCAGCGTCAGCCCGAGGTTGAAGGGCCGCTCTTGGACCTCCTCTTCTTTGTTGAGTTCCGAGCTCATAGCGTTTCCAACTCGGCGCTGAGTTCTTGCCGTTGGCACAGTTCGGCGTAGAAGCCGCCGTTTTTGACCAACTCGGCGTGGGTGCCCCGTTCGGCGATGCGGCCCTCGTCGAGGACGACGATGTGGTCGGCGTCGCGCAGGGTGGAGATGCGGTGGGCGATGATCAGGGTGGTGCGGTTGCGCATGATTTCGCGCAAATGGCCCAAAATAGCTTCTTCGGTGTGGGTGTCCACCGCCGAGAGGGCGTCGTCGAGGATGAGAATCTGCGGCAGGCGGATAAGGGCGCGCGCTAGTGTTGAGCGCTGTTTCTGTCCGCCCGAGAGGGTGACGCCGCGCTCGCCGATGACGGTGGAGAAGCCCGCTTCGAACTCGTCGACGTCTTGGCGCAATTGGGCTTGCTCGGCGGCCTGGAAGATCGCTCCTTCTTCGGCGTCGGTAGCGCCATAGGCGATATTGGCGCTGATGGTGTTGGAGAACAGAAAGGGGTTTTGCGAGACGTAGCCGATGGCGTTGCGGAGGGTATCCAGGTGCCACTCGTCGATGGGCACGCCGTCGATGAGCAACTGGCCCGCAGCGGTCTGGATCAGGCGCGGCACCAGCCGGGCGAGGGTGGTCTTGCCGGCGCCGACCCGACCGATGATGCCCAGCGTGGTGCCCCGGGGGATTTCGAGGTCGATGTGGTGCAGGACCGCTTCGTCGCCATAGGAGAAGCTGAGGTCGCGGAATTCGATGCGGCCCTCGATCTGGTGCTCGCCGGCGGGGGGCAGGCCGCGGTCCTGGATCTCGGGTTCGGCGGCGAGGATCTCGTTGATGCGCCGCATCGACACCAGCGCCCGCTGGGTGCGGTCGATGACCCAGCCCATATACATGATTGGGCGGATCAACTGGGTCAGATAGCCATTGAAGGCGACGAAGGTGCCCAGACTCATCTCGCCGTCGATGACCGCCTTGCCCCCGAACCACAGGTTGAGTCCCAGACAGAGCGAGGCGATGACGTAGGAGAGCGGGCGGTAGTTGGCGCGGGTGAGGATATAGGCCTGGTTTTTTTCTAAGTAGCTCAGATTGAGTTTGTCGAAGTCGGCGTTCTGAGCCGGGCCCTGGACATAGGCTTTGACCACGCGGATGCCCGAGAGATTCTCCTGGATGAAGTTGTTGATCAGGCCGAAGTATTCCTGGATGGCTTTATAGCGGGTGTTGATGATCGCGGCGATGCGGATCATGATAATGCTAAAGAGCGGCATGGGCAGGAGCACGATCAGGGCCAGTTCCCAATCGAGCCAGCACATATAGGCGATGGTGAAGGTCAGCCCCAGGGCGGTGTCGACGATGCCGCGGATTCCGTAGGTGAAGAAGATGTGCACCGAGTTGAGGTCGTTGGTCGCCCGGGCCATCAGGTCGCCGGTGTGGTGCCGCTGGTAGTAGGAGAGCGGCAGCTTGAGCAGGGGGGCGAAATACTCGGTGCGAATATCGTATTCGATGCGATTGGAGGAACGGCCCAGGAGCGTCCGCATCGCGAAGCCGCCCAGGGCCACGGTCAGGGCCAGGGCGAGGATATAGACGACGTAGGTCTCGATGTTGGTCAGGTGGTCGCTGGAGTTGGTATGCGCTGTTGGGATCGCATCGACGGCTTGGCCCACGAGCAGGGGGATACGCGTCGCCGCCGCCTGCCCGAGGGCGATGCACAGGGCGGCGAGCAGGATGTGGCCCCGGTAGGGGCGTACGTATTTGGTGAACGGTCCGAAGATCATCGCATATCGCGGGTGGAGTGCTGGGGAGAGATAATAAAAATCGACAAAGACGACGGGAGGTCAAGCGCGGAGCTCGTCCCGGGGTGGGGATGTTCAGAAAATATAAGCGCGCCGCAGGCGAGGTTCAAGACGGGTTATAAGCCCAGTGACGTTGTATTCTTGCGGGATGCCCGGTCTACGCCGCTGCGATTTTCAACTCGGGAAAGGTGCTCTGGAGGAGGGGGTAAATGGCGGTCAGAGCCCGGGCGCGGTGGCTGAGATCGTTTTTGATTTCGGGGGCGAGCTGGGCTATGGTCGCGGCGTGGTGGGGCACGAAAAAGACCGGATCGTAGCCAAAGCCATTGGATCCCGCCGGAACCTGGGCGATCAGACCTTCGCAGTTGCCTTCGGCCCGACACTGGCGGCCGTCGGGGCCAACGACGCAGATCGCGCAGCGGAAGCGGGCCCGGCGCTGATCGGGGTTGGCAAAGGACTGCAGCTTATCGAGTAGATGCCGATAGCGGCCCTCGTCGTTGAGGTCGGGACCGCCGTAGCGGGCCGAATAGACGCCGGGTGCGCCGCCGAGGGCGTCGACTTCGAGACCCGAATCGTCGGCTAGGGCGATTTGTCGGCTGGCTGTGGCGTAGGCGAGGGCCTTGAGTTCGGCGTTAGCGGCGAAGGTCTCGCCGTTTTCTTTTACGTCCAGCTTTAGGCCGAGGTCGGCGGGTGAGGAGACGTCGACTCCTGCGAGCAGCGCGCGAACTTCGCGCAGCTTGCCGGCGTTGTTCGAGGCGAAGAGCAGCGCCATTACGGTCCTTTGGATAGCCGGTCGATCTCCTCGAGCTGGTGGGTGGCGTAGTCCTTGAAACGGCTGTCTTGGACGGCGCGGCCGTACCAGGTGCGCGCGTCTTCGAGCTGGACCAATTTGCGATAGGCGTCGCCGAGCAGCACTTCGGCGGCGTGGTAGTCGCGCTGGCAGCGGGTGGCCTGGTGTCCGGCCTCGACGGCCTGGCGGTAGTTGCCCATCCCGAAATAGGCCTCGCCGAGGCGGAAGCGCGCTTCGCAGTTTTTGGCGTCGAGTTCGGCGGCGCGGCGCAGGGGGTCGACGGCCTCGTGCTGGCGCCCCAACTGGCTGAGCGCATTGCCGAGGAAGAGGTGCCCCTCGGCGTATTTGGCGTTGACGGCCAGGGCTTTTTCCATCAGCGGGACGATGCTCTCGACATCTTGCGTTGCGAATTTCACCCGAGCTAACCCGCCATAGGCGTCGGTGTATTTGGGGTCGGCGGCGATGGCGTTCTGGTAAGTGGCGGTGGCGGGACCATAGTCGTGGTTGCGGCGCTGGATATCGCCGAGGGCCTTGTGGGCTTTGGCGTATTTGGGGTCGGCAGCGACGGCTCTTTGAAAGGCCGCCTTGGCCTTGGCTTCTTCGCGCAGGCCATTGTGGGAAAGCCCCATGGCGTAGAGGGCCTTGGCGTTTTGCGGGTTGAATTCGAGGGCCTTGGTGAAATAGCCGATGGCCTGGCGGTATTTCTTCTGGCCGAAGCTATTGATGGCGGCCTTGTGGTAGAGTTGTCCCAGCTCTTTGGCGGCCCGTTCGGGTTTGGTGCCCAGCGCGCGGGCGGCAATAAAGCTGCCGATGGCCTTGTCGTATTCGTTGAGCACTTTATAGGCCTGGGCAAGGACGTAGTGGGCGTTGCCATAAGTGGAGTCGATGGAGACGGCCAGTTCCAGTTCGATGGCGGCGTTGCGATAGGAGCGCTTTTGCATCAATTCGTAGCCGGTGCGGAAGTGGTTGAGGGCTTCCGGAGCTTGAGCCAGGGCGGGCGTGCTCAATAGCGCCAGCGCGATGCTGAGATGGTGGACGTACTTCAAGGCAAGCCTCCTGGGTGGATATCGTCTATGAAAACCAAGCTAAGGCGCGCATTACAATCGGGTGCAATGGGTAAAAGAAGAAGGGACTCGCGGAGAGTCCCTTCGCCGAACGCCTGCTGCGGTTTATTTGCAGGCGTCGATTTTGGGCTTGACTTCACCGTATTCGGGGAAGCGGCCCTCCTGGACTTTGGAGTAGATCAGTTCGCCGTCGACGCTGAGTTCGAAGCGTCCCTTGTCGGAGGGAACCAGCGTGAAGGCGGCGATGTCTTGCTTGTATTCGACGAGAATTTGTTCCGCCAAACTGACGGCTTTGGGCTCGTAGCCTCAGGCAGAGCAGTAAATTAGTTCTAATTGCATGGGAAGCCTCCTGTTGGGATGGACGGGTTGGGAGTATTATAATGGGCGCTAGTGCGGTTGTCAAAGACGGTTTTTGCGTGTAGACGGGCTGTCGGAGGGTATCCCCGTCGCTCATTCTCGGAACACATCCTGT
>JAYYUU010000199.1:0-7184 GCA_036343835.1 Candidatus Latescibacterota bacterium
GTTCGATGGGCACCCCGCTGATGGGCGTGCCCGAAACATACGGCGTCATTCACTTGACCTGCGGCTCCACCGGCGATATCTACGGCGTCACCCAGCGCGATCTCTTCAAACTCGATGTCAGCACCGAACGCATCCACTACCTCGACTCACCACCGATCCCCGATCTCTACCAGATCGTGGAGGGTGAACCGGGCATCTTCTATATCGGGGCGCGGGGACACCTGCTCGAATACCACCTTAAAGACACGCCGCACTACCGCTGACTATTCAAGCGTTGCTCTTTTCCGATCCGTTCTTAAGCACCGACGCGATGACAAGCCACCAGTAGATCGACCGAATTTGCCGTATAACCAACGGTCAGTGCCGCATCGATCTTGCAGGCGCGAGAGAGCGCAAGATCACCCGCCGAATCCGCAACTTCAATAGCCGTAGTACAGTCCTCGACCAGAATAATATCGTAACCCCGATCCTTCATCGCCCTCATACCGTAGTCGCGGAAAGGCACGCACATATTGGCAGCAAATCCGACATAGAAGAGAAATAACCCACCTCGGCGAACTAGAAGCCGGTGCAAGGCCTCGCCATCGACCACTACCCGATCATCACCGCGAGGAGCTGCCTCCGGCACAATGCTCCGTTCACGGATCATTTGGTCAAACTCCTCGCTCTGTTGCTCACAGGGGCGTACAAAATCGGCGTAATCGCCTTCTTTGCGGCGAAATTCCGACGGTGGCCAGGCGGGTACGAACATTTGCGAGCCTTCGATCTCCTCCTCCAGCCACTCGGGATATTTCCGCGCGCAATCCGGACTCGGTCCGTGTACCACCAGCGCCCCCAACCTGCGAAAAGCTTCCTGCACCGGAACGATCCGCTCCAGAGTGATTTCCGTAGTGCGGTCGACATGAGTCTGTATGTAGTGCTCAGACCATACATCGACACAAACCAGCGCTACCTGCTCCGTTGGCAATCCCCAGTGCACAACACGGCGCCTACAATCCGCTTCACGCTGCTTCGTGCTGCGCCGATGCTCATAATAACTCAGTTCCAGATGCAATATCTCAGACATGAAAAGCCTCTATTCCTTACGCATAAAAAAGACCAGCGCAAACGCGCATAAGCCCAAATTCAAATCGCAACAATCCGCTTTCTCAACCTCGCGCGTAAGCTACGGCCATCGACTCCTCCGGGTCAAACTGCAAAGATTGCCCCCGACCGATAGCGGTACTATCTTTGCGTCCATCAATCCGCTACCTACGATCAACGAGGACCATCGTGAATATCCGCAAAATCCAGGCCTTTCCCATGGCCTATCCCGAGCCTCACTACAAGGGCATCGAACGCTATATCACCCTCGTCCGCATCGAGGGGGAAGACGGCCAGATCGGCTGGGGCGAGTGCATCTCGCAATTCCGCGAGGCGACCCTGGCCACCAAACTCATCGTCGAAGAAGGTCTGGCCCCTCTCTTAGCAGGCGAGAACGCGCTCGACGTCGAACGCCATTGGCAACGCATGCGCGACCACGTCTGGTGGTACGGCCCTGAAGGGATCGCCGCCTTCGCCATCAGCGCCATCGACATGGCGCTCTGGGACCTCGCCGGCAAAGCGCTGGGACAACCCGTCTGCCGACTGCTCGGCGGCCAGTTCCACGACCGGATCGTCGCCATGGCCTCGTTTATCTTCGACATGGAGAATACGGACTGGACCCTAGACGAGTTCCGCTGGCTCAAGGAGCAGGGCTACTTCTTCGTCAAAGCCGGCTGGGGCATGCGGCCCGAGGCCGTCTTCGGGCTCGATCGGCACCGCGACATCGAGATCGTCCGCCAGGTGCGCGAAACGATCGGTGACGAACTCGAACTGATCGTCGATACCCCCGGCGCACGCAACCTCTGGGATCTCAATACCGCCATCCAGCGCTTCCGCGACCTCGAACCCTACCATCTCCGCTGGATCGAGCAACCCCTGCTGCCCTCCGACCTCGACGCCCACGCCCGCCTGCGCGATGCCACCTCGACGCCGATCGGCACCGGCGAGGACGAGTGGGATCTCGAGAGCTACCGCCGCCTGATCCACTCGGGCGGTGTCGACGTGATCCAGATGGATCCGGGCCGCTGCCACGGGATCTCCGGCTGCCGCCACGTCATCAAGCTCATCGAAGCCGAGAATCTACAATGGAGCGCCCATACCTGGAGCAGCGCGCTCAACACCGCCGCCAGCCTGCACCTGATGGCCAACTCGACCCACGGAGTCGCCCTCGACTTCAAACCGCACGAGTCGCCGATGCAACACGAACTGGTCAGCAACCCCTGGATCCAGGAAGCCGGCTACCTCGCCATCCGCGACCAGCCGGGCCTGGGCGTCGAGGTCCGCGAAGATATCGTGGAGCAATACCACTTTGCACTCTAGACGCGCACTGATCACCGGAGGAGCCAGCGGCTTTGGCCTGAGCACCGCGAAGGCCCTCCTCGACCAGGGCGCCCGGGTCGCCATCGCCGATATCGATCTCGATGCGCTGCAGACCGCCAGCGATGAACTGGCCAGCGACCGCGTCCTGCCGCTCGAGCTCGATGTGAGATCGCCGGCCTCGGTGCGCCAAACCACAGCCACCTGCGAGCAACACTTCGGCGGCCTCGACACTCTCGTCAACTCCGCCGGCGTCATCCACTTCGGCTCTCTGGAAGAAACCAGCGAAGCCGACTGGGATCGGGTCATCGACATCGACCTCAAGGGTGTCTTCCTCTGCTGCCAGGCCGCCGCGCCGCTCTTGCGCGCCAGCGGCCAGCGCGGCCGCATCGTCAATATCGGTTCGGATGTCTCGAAGATCGGCTGCGCACTGATCGCCTCCTATTGCGCCGCCAAATTCGGTGTCGTCGGCCTGAGCAAAGCCCTGGCCGGTGAGTTGGCCCCCGCCGGCGTCACCGTCAACTGCGTCTGCCCGGTTGGGGTCTCGTCGACCGGCATGGGCCAGGAGGTCCTGGCCTACAAAAATCGGGCAACCGGCGCCGAGAACGAAGCGATCCTCGCCGCAACGGCCGCAGAGATTCCGCTCGGTCGCAACCCCGTAGCAGACGACATCGTCAACGCCATCCTGTTCTTCCTCGCCGAATCCTCGTCCTTCCTCACCGGGGTCGCACTCGACGTCGACGGGGGCCTGCTCAGCACTTCGACCCTGCCCGGGGTCGATCGTTAAGATGTTGAGATGCTGAGCCCGGAGGAAAAGTGGTTCTTCGACCACCACGGCTATATCCTGCTCAAAGACGTGGTGCCCGAGGTGGATATCCCCCGGATGATCGAACTCGGCGACCGATGGCACGAGATGACGCTGGACCAACTGCCGCCGCCGCTGACCTCCACCGCCCTGATCAACCCCCAGGCCTCGCCGACTCTGGCGCGCTGGATCAACCGCGTGCAATACGCCGACGAGGCTTTCCAGCGGCTGGCCGTCAACCGCGAGATCTTGCGCGTCATCATCGCCCTGACGCACGGCAGCCCCTGCCTGGTCGATACCGCACTGACCAGAAACTACCGCGAATCGGACCAGATCCACTTGCACGCTTCGGGCCGCGACTACCGGGTCGACGACGGCCAGCCCTACGCCGGCTTCCTCAACGCGGCGAGCTCTCTGGTCGATGTCCCTGCGGGCACCGGCTTCGTCTGCCTGCCCGGCAGCCACAAGCGCAACTTCGACCTGCCGGACCAGATTTCGATCCACGACGGTCCGCCCACCGTCGTCAACCTCCCGGTCGCAGCCGGCGACTGCGTCGTTTTCACCGAGGCCCTCTACCACGGCGCCCTGGCCTGGACCGAAGCCTATCCGCGGATGACCGTCTTCAACCGCTATATCGGCGACGGCAGCCACAGCAGCCTGCCAGTCGAAGAGTATAAACACCTGATTCCGGACGAGCTCTATGAACTGGAGCAACCCGCGGTCCCCGGCCAGCGCAAGGATCTGGTGGAACGCATCCTCCGCGATCTGGCAACCGATGCAGCAGATCGGTAACTCGGCCCCGAAGAGAGAAATTCCACCGCCTTGCACAACTCGCCGATATCGGCCGGCTGACCCATAATCGGCCCGTAGTGGCAGGGAATAACCACGTCCGGGCGGATCAGAAAACGGGCGCCCCCACGGTTGGGCACGGCGCAAATACAAAACATCGGTCAGGCGGTCACAATGAAACCGGACAGGGCCTCCTAGCGGGCGCGGGGAAAGGGGCGGGGCACTGTACCCTCGGGATGTATCTGCGCGTGACGCGCGAAGAGTTGCTCCAGATGCACCAGCCGTTCCGGCGGGGCGGTATCCAGGATCAGATCGGTATACATCCCCCCAATTTTAAACCCGTGCGCCACCGGACAATGGTGCTGCAGATACTCGTCGACCCGTTCGAGTCCCTCCGCGGTCTTGCCCCGCTTGTGCAAGTTCATCGTGAACATCCGCCGCCGCCGGCCCCCGCCAAACGAGGCGTGCCAGGTATTGTGATTGAAGACCACCAAATCTCCCGGCTCGGTCTCGAGCGCCACCTGGCCGGGAATCTCCGCCGGCTCGCCGCCCCACGCCCCCGAATCGCGCGGACTGGCCTCCCCGCTGCGCCAGATCGATTCGGGCCTATGGCTCCCCGGCAGGACCCGCAGACACCCCGTATCCCGCCCGACCGGATCCAGATAGAATGCGATCTTGATCGCGAAAAGCTCCGGATAGTTGCCGTCGGGGTGCCAGCCGGTGTCGCCGCTGTAGTAATTGCCGTCGCCCGAGGCGTAGTTGAAGTCCGCCCCCAGAATATCCCCGGCGATCCCCAAAATCCGCTGGTCGTCGAGCAAGGTACAGAGCCGCTCGCTATGGTCGATGGTCGGCACGATCATCGTGCGCTGCGAGCCATCGTGTTGGTCGCCGGCGCCGAAAGTATCCAGCACCTTTTCGAACTCCTCGGCGATCCAGCCGATCTCTTCGGCAGCAAAGAGCTTGGGAAAGGCCAGGTAGCCGAAGGTCTCAAAGAAGTTGCGTTGTTCGCTAGATAATTGCATGGATAGTTCTCCCTTTGCTCGTTAGTCCACCGAGACCTCACGCCCCTCCGCAGCCGACTGGTGCAACGCATCCAACGCCCGCATCACGTTGAGGATCTCATCCTTTTTGACGATCTGCTGCTGCTCCCCTTTGAGCACCCGCACAAAGTGCTCGGCCGCCAACCAATGCCCGTAAGAGGGCACGTCCAGATCCCGAGGCACCCGGGGATTCACATTGACCTGCTAACTCCCCGTGACTCTTCCTTCTAATCCAGTCGGGGGGTGCGCCACTCGTCAGCACGCTCCTCGACCAGTTCGCTCTCCCGGGTCCGGGCCCTGGCCGGGCCGGCGCACGGGCGAGAATAATCCGATTATTCTTCGAGCAGCGCTCTCAGATAGGCGATGGCGGCGGCGAGACTTTGCGGGCCGAGGTGTTCCGGGGCGATGACCCCGTCGTATCCGGCCGCAACCAGTGCGCGCACACAGCGGGCGATCTCGACATCGCCGCTCTCCAGCGGGACCTCTTCGTGGTCCATGAGACTCGGCCCGTGCCGGACCTGGTTGCGGGCGTGGGCGAAGAAGATCCGCTCCATACCCCAGGTCTCGGCCGGCGCATGGGGGTCTTCGCCGATCAGCGACATCCCCTGGCAGTAGGTGACCCCGTTGTTGGGACTATCGACCGCGTCCCAGATCGCGTGGAGCACATCGACCGCCCAGAGGTGGTTGGCCAGCTTCAGGTTTCCCGCGTCGGCGGCACCCACCACCTCTCGGAAGAATTCGATCACCGCCGCCCAGCCGTCCTCGCCCGGCATGACCATCAGGGGCCTACCCGGGTGGTACTCGTGGAAGTAGAGCAACCGATCGAGCGGATAAAAAAGCGCAGCGTCGATCCCGGACTGCCCCGCAGCCTGGATGGTTCGGCAGAGATCGGCCCTTTCGGTCTCGCGCTGACCGAGTACCGCCTCTTTGGAGGGGACCGGTAGAATCATCCCCGCGACCAGGATATCGCGCTCGGCCAGTTGCTCCGCGAAAGATCGGCAATCGTCGGCGCGCAAATAACCCCGCTCGGCAAAACCCGGCACCGCACCAGCACCCAGGAAGATATCGTCAACGCCCAAATCGCGACATTCCCCGACGATCTGATCGGCGTCGCTATGCCCCATATGTATCCCTATTCTCATCATTCACTCTCCTTGGTAGGATTTAACCGTAGGCTCCCGATGGATGTTTGCCGAAGAGCCGCAGCATGCGTTCGTCGGCCCCTGCGAGGACGTGGTCCGGCACGCGGTAATTGAGAAAGGGATAAAAACGCTGAGCGATCCGCCGATCCCCGTAGGCGAACTGGTAGAGGCAACGACGCCGATCCGAGTTATTCGGCGCGCCGCGATGCCAGAGCTGGCTGTGCTGGAGATAGAGGTCGCCCGCTTTGCAGAAAATAGAGACCGGTCCCTGCCCCTCGAATCTCGGATCTTCACCGGGGTCGGGGGGACGCCCGGCATAGTGGCTGCGCGGCACGACCTGGGTGGGCCCGTACTCGATGGCGGGCAGATCGGTCAGCATCATCTGAAAATTGACGATCAGATTGGGAATCTTTACTCTGGGATCGTGGCGAGGTATGCCCTCCGGCAGGGGAAAGTACAGCCCGTCGTCCACATGCCAACCGGAGATGGCCTTGCCCGGCGGATTGTATACCGCTCCGTCGGCGATAAGATGGCAATTCGGCCCGATTAGCGCCTCACCCAGGCCGATCATAGGCTCGCGCACGAGCATATCGCGGAAGATGCGCTCGCGTTCGAAGAGACGGACGAACGACCAGCGATCGCTCGCTGCATGGTGCATCAGCTCCGCGGTCGGGTCGCGGCGCAGCCGCTCGATCCCCGCGTGCAGTTCCGCTACTTCATCCGGGGTCAGCACCCCGGGCAGATGCACCCAGCCCTCGCGGTTGAATTCCTCCGCAATAGAGGGCATTCTCGCTGCGGAAAAACCTTCCGCCATGACGACCTTGAATTCTGATGGAACCCATTTTAAAAGTGCCCCGCTCGAGAGCCAAAGTATAACGCGATTCCGATTCGGTGAACACCCTGAGTCTGGCCAATCGCCGGCTCTAGTGTTTTATTAGAGCGACTTTGCCCGCTCCCTGACGCTCGCCGCAAACGGAAAAATACCATGCCTCTATCCGTGCGCATCGG
>JAYYUU010000200.1:0-8199 GCA_036343835.1 Candidatus Latescibacterota bacterium
GCAGACTGGCCAAATCCGGTTTGCGCCCCGAATCGACACCGGCTTGCTCCAGCGGCGGATCTCGGGCTCGTCCCAATGTGTGCTCAGGCGCTGGACCCAGCGGATAAAGTGCTCGGGCGTCTTGCCCGTGGGTAGCGACACCACGCCGCCGGGATGGTCCTGCACCCACTCGACAAAGCGCATCGCCGCCAACTTGCCCAGGGCGGGGAAATTTTCGACCGCGATCGTTTTGATCTTTTCGGTCGGCGGGTAGATTTCGGCAAAGGGCGATGCCTCCACCGCCCTGCGCTCTACAGCCGTCAATGCTCCGCTAGCTGCCATGCACCTCAGTTCCTCTCGCGGGAGACCACCGCCTGCGTTTCGTGGGCGATGACCGATTCTTCATGCGTCGGCACAATCAGGATTTTCACCGACGAGCCAAAGGTGGAAATCTCGCCCTCGACACCCGCGTGCGAGCGATTGCGCACCGGGTCTACCTCCAGCCCCAAACCTTCCATATCCCGGAGAATGCGGCGACGGGTGGCGGGGCTGTTTTCGCCAATGCCCCCACTAAAGACCACCGCGTCGATCCGCCCCAGCACCGCCAAATAAGCCCCGATGGCCTTGCGGATTCCGTAGGTGAAAACTTCCAGGGCGAGCTGCGCCCGCTTATCGCCCTGGAGGGCGGCTTCCTCGACTTGGCGCATATCACCGGAAAGCCCCGAGAGCCCCAGGAGCCCGCTCTCCTCGTTGAGTAGGTGCTCGATCTCCTCCAGTGCCAGACCGCGCCGCCGGGCCAGGTGGAAGACCACCGCCGGGTCTACATCGCCCGAGCGCGTGCCCATAGACACGCCGGCCAAAGGCGTCAGACCCATCGTAGTATCCACCGAGCGCCCGTCGCGCACCGCCGCCAGCGAAGTGCCATTGCCCAGGTGGCAGCTGATCCCGGTAAAGGTCTCGCGCTCGAGAAGCGCCGCCGCGCGCTGGGCTGTATAGCGGTGCGCGATGCCGTGGAAGCCATAGCGGCGAATGCCCTCCTGCTCGTAGAGCTCGTAGGGCAGGGCGTAGCAATAGGCTCGGGCGGGCAGGGTCTGGTGGAAGGCCGTGTCGAAGACGGCGACCTGCGGCAGATCGGGAAAGTGTGCGCGGGCGGCGCGAATGCCAATAAGGTGCGCCGGGTTGTGCAGCGGCGCCAGGTGGACGCAGGCCTCGATACCCTTCTCCACTTCGGGGGTGATCAGCGCGGCTTCGACGAAGCGCTCGCCGCCGTGCACGATCCGGTGGCCGATCGCCTCCACGATCAGATCACCCTGGTAGATTTCCTCCAGGATCTCGTACATCCTCAGCATGGCCTCGGCGCAGTCGGTCGCCATTACCGATCGCTGGTCCTCCTCGGCATCGTGCTCCAAAGCGAGGAGCGGCTCGGTCCCGCCGATATCCTCTATCCGGCCACTAGTGCGCGCCGTGCCCTCCTCGTCGCAGAGGCTGAACTCGAGCGAGGATGAGCCGCAGTTGAGCACCAGGATCATCACACCACCTCAGGCTTGTAGAGAGGCAATGGCGGCCACATCGACGATATCCTCAATCGAAGCGCCCCGCGAAAGATCGCAGACCGGTTTGCGGAAGCCCTGCATGATCGGACCGATGGCCTGCGCTCCGGCTAGATCCTGGGTCAGCTTATAGGCGATATTGCCCGAGTCCAAATCGGGAAAGACCAGCACATTGGCCTCACCGCCCAAAGGCGAGTCGGGACATTTCTTGCTCGCCACGCGCGACGAAAGCGCGGCGTCGGCCTGGAGCTCGCCGTCGCAGATCAGGTCCGGCTCCAACGCGCGCACCCGTTCCATCGCCTCGCGCACCTTTTCCACGCGCGGGTGGCTGGCACTGCCATGCGTGGAAAAGGAGAGCAGCGCCACCCGCGGCTCGATGTCGAGCAAGGTGCGGGTGTTGCGGGAAGTGAGTACGGCGATCTCGGCCAATTCCGCCGCCGAAGGATCGACCGCAACTGCGGCGTCGGCGAAGACCAGCACCTGCTCGGGCGGGCCGGGCAGCACCATCAGAAAGAAACTGGAGGCCTGGCTGATCCCCTCCTGGTAGCCAACGGCCAGCACCGCCGCTGTCACTACCTGCGCAGTGGGCCGAGTGAGACCGGCGACCATGGCGTCGGCCGCCCCGGTGGCCACCATCATCGCCCCGAAAAATAGCGGTCGCCGGACCAGGCGCAGCGCCATGCCCTCGCTGACCCCCTGCCGCCTGGCGGCGTAGATCCGGCTATAGCGCGCCAGCGTTTCCGCATCGGTAGGATCGGCGATTTCGACGCCCTCGGTCCACTCCCGGTCTGCCAGCGCCCGCACTCGATCTTCCCGACCCAGGACCACGGGCCGGGCGATGCCCTCCGCCGCCAGCCGGCAGGCCGCCCACACCAACTGCTGATCCTCACCTTCGGGGAAGGCGATCCGGCGGGGCCGCTCTTGCGCCCGGGCCATCAGCAGCTGGCGGATGGACATCCCCGCTCCACGGTCCCCTTAGCTGGCCTTGCGCGCTTCCCGATAGCGCGCGTAGTGGTCGGCCAGATGGATCTCGACCAGTTCCTCCAGCTCCGCGTCGGTAATGGCGGTGAGGCGGCCGTCGACCTCGTACTGGTCCAGGACCCAGCGGGCGATTTTGTGCACCTTGATCTTGCTGAGGCGCTCCTCGCCCTCGAGCCCGAGGAAATCGTTGACCCAGAGCGCCACGCCATCGACTCCGGTTTTGTCGGTAATGGCCACGCGCGGCGGCTTCCCAAAGAGCGCCTTGGTGTCGAAGATATTGTAGATGCGCTCGTCGGCCCGCAGGCCGCCGGCGTGAATGCCGGCCCGCGTGGTGTTGAAATCAGTGCCGACAAAGGGATAGTTGGGCGCGATCTCCACGCCGATGGAGCGCATGTAGTCGGCTATCTCCTGAATCACCATCGTATCGATGCCACAGAGATCCCCCTTCATGGCAATATATTCGATGATAGACCCTTCCAAAGGCGGATTGCCGGTGCGCTCGCCAAAGCCGAAGAGCGTGGTATTGACCGCGTTGCAGCCGCAGAGCCAGGCGGTGGCGCCATTGATATGGACTTTGTGGAAGTCGTTGTGGCCGTGCCACTCCAGGCACTCGGGCGGCACCCCGGCATCCTCGATCATGCGATAGATGAGCTTGGGGATCGAGCGCGGCAGGGCCACGCCCGGGGTGGAGATGCCAAAGCCCATGGTGTCGCAGAGCCGGATCTTGACGTGCAGCTCGGGCACCACCTGCTCGGAGCGCTTGACCAACTCTTGCACGAAGGGCAGCACGAAGCCCTCGATATCGGCGCGCGTCACGTCCTCTAGGTGACAGCGGGGCCGGATGTCGGCTTCCCAGGCGGCTTCCACCACTTCCAAATAGTCGTTGAAGGCCGTCCTGCGATCCTTCTTGAGTTTGTGGAAAATGTGGTAGTCGGAAGACGAGGTCAGCATCCCCGTCTCGGCGACTCCGGCCTCCTTGACCAGGCGAAAATCGCCCTTGTCGGCGCGAATCCAGGAGGTGATCTCCGGATAGCGGTGCCCCAGCGCGCGGCACTGATCCAGGGCCTCGCGGTCGTTGTTGGTATAGAGGAAAAACTCGGTCTGGCGCACGATGCCATTGGGCCCGCCCAGCTGGGCCATCATATCGAAGAGCGCGACCTGCTGTTCCACCGTGTAGGGCGGCCGGGCCTGTTGGCCGTCGCGGAAGGTGGTATCGGTGATCACCAGATCGCGGGCCAGGGCCTCCTGGGGATCGAATTTGACGGTCTTGCCATCGATCTCCTCGTAGATGGGCCCGTCAAAGCGGATCTTGGGCGGCAGGCTGTAGTCGAAGAATTCGTCGAGCAAATTGGGCTCGTCGACCTCGATCAGATTTCTCTCTTTCATGGCGGCCATCCTCAATCCAGATACTGGGCTATGAAGTCGACGGCCCCGCCCACCGACTGAACTGCCAGGGCGTCGTCTTCATCCATCTCGATCTCGAACTCCTCCTCAAATCCGGCCATCAACTCGACCGATTGCACCGACTCGGCCCCCAGATCGGCGGCGAAGTTGTGCTCCTCGCGGATCTGGCTGATATCGGACTTGAGCACTTGGGCTACCACTTTGTAAACCTTCTCCTTTACTTCTTCCCGCTCCATAACGGCTATCTCCTTATTTTGCGGGTGAAAGCGCCCGGCCCGACAAGCTATCTTATGCCGGGCTGGGGGCGCCTGGTGGCGACAAACGGCGCTTAAGCGCCACCATCGGCAAGGTATCTTATGCCGAGGTGTTGAGCTGCGCTGCGGCGGCGCCGTCGATGATAAAGCTGCAATCGGCATGGTCCTGCAGCAGACTGGCCGGACACTCCGCGGTGAAAGGTCCATCCACGGCTGCGGCGATGGCTGCGGCCTTGCCGGCTCCGGTGGCCAATAGCGCGATCTTGCGCGCCTCGCGGATGGTGCCGATACCGGCCGTAAGGGCGCAGTGCGGCACTTCGCTCGGGTCCGAGAAGAAGCGGCCGTCGCTATTGGCGGCGATGGTTTCCGGGGTCAGATTGACCAGGCGCGTGCGGCTATCCACCGGGCTACCCGGCTCGTTGAAGGCGATATGCCCATTGCCGCCGATGCCCACAAGCCACAGATCTATCCCGCCCACCGAGAGGATCTTGTCCTCAAATGCGCGGCATTCCAGCTGCGGGTAGGCCGCCTTGCCATTGAGCACATGCGCATTCCACGGACGAATGTCGACGTGGTTGAAAAAACGATCGTTCATAAAGTAGCGGTAGCTCTGGTCGTGATCGCCGCCCAAGCCCCAGTACTCGTCCAAATTGAACGTGATGACTCCGGCAAAACTCAATCCCTCGTCCCGGTGTAGCCGCGCCAGTTCGACATAGGTCTGCTCCGGCGTCGAGCCCGTGGCCAACCCGATGACGGCATCGGCCTTGTCGCGAACCACGGCGGCAATGCTCGCCGCCGCCGCCTCAGCCACGGCATCCGCATCGTCGCAGACGCTGAGTGCAATATTTCCCGACATACTCCCTCCGCGAAAAATTTGGACCTTTAGAATGGTGCAATTTATAAAAAACGATAGATGGTGTAAAGGAGGCCATTGCATCGGGGATCGAGTAGGGGTTGTAGCTTCCCGGGCGGGGAGCAAGCGGTCACCCGGACTACTCCCGGGCCTATGAGATCGGTACCGTCGGAATGGACTCGGGTCTTTCTTGACAGGGCCGTCGATCCTTTGCTATCTTGGTGGCCCCTTCCTATAATGTGCAGTTTTTAAATGAGATAGATTAGACTTAATGCACTGAGGAGACGAGAATATGAGCACCTATCGCCCACTGTCGCACGAGGAAATCACCCTTCTGGAAGCGGCCGGATGTCGGGCTGCGGACTGGGCCGACGTCCAGGTTACAGACGGCTTCGATCCCAGTCGCGTACACCGCGTGCAGTTTTCCGGTCAGGTGCGCCTGGGCGCACTCCAGGGGCAGGTTGTGCTCGAAGGCGATATCGCACTTCCCGCCGAAATCGCCGACGCCACCCTGATCGACTGCGTCCTCGGCGACGATGTGCGCGTCTGCAATGTGCACGGCTACCTGGCCCGCTACCAGATCGGCGACGGGGCTTGCGTCTTTGATGTCGGCGTCGTCGCCACCCGGCCGAGCGCCACCTTCGGCAATGGCGTCGAAGCCGAAGCCATCAACGAGGGCGGCGGGCGCGAAGTGCCCCTCTTCGCCGAACTCTCGAGCCAATTCGCCTATCTCTACGGCCTCTACCGCTACCGCCCCGCATTGATCGCCCGCCTCAAGACCCTGGTCGAAGACTACACTGCAACAGCGCGCGCCGATATCGGCACCATCGGCCAGGGCGCCCGGGTCGAGCACGTCGGCGAGATCCTCGACGTGGCCATCGGCGACCGCGCCTTGGTCCGCGGCGCCGCCCGGCTCGAAAACGGCACCATCCTCAGCGAGCGCGCAGCCCCGGCTCGGGTCGGTGCCGGGGTCGTGGCCGAGGACTTTATCATCGGCGAGGGCTCCAGCGTCGAGGACGGCGTGCTGCTCAGCCGCACCTTTGTCGGCCAGGGCGTGCGCCTGGGCAAGCAGTTCTCGGCGGAAAATTCGCTATTCTTCGCCAATTGCGAGGGTTTCCACGGCGAAGCCTGCTCCCTCTTCGCCGGCCCCTACACCGTGACCCACCACAAGAGCACGCTGTTGATCGCCGGGATCCTCTCCTTCTACAACGCGGGCTCGGGCACCAACCAGAGCAATCACATGTACAAGCTCGGTCCCCTGCACCAGGGCCGGCTCGATCGCGGCTCCAAAACCGGCTCCTCCTCCTATCTGCTCTGGCCCTCGGTGGTCGGTCCCTTCTCGGTGGTCATCGGCAAGCACATGAGCAATTTCGACGCTTCGAGCCTGCCCTTCTCCTATATCTTCGAAGAGGGCACCACCACCATGCTTACCCCGGCGATGAATATGCACACCGTCGGCACCATCCGCGACGGTGAGAAATGGCCCGACCGCGACCGGCGCGAAGGCACCGTCAAGCGCGATCTGATCCGCTTCGAGGTCTACAGCCCCTACCTGGCAGCCAAGATGCTGCGCGCCGAAGCCGATCTGCAACAACTATTCGACGCCGTGCCCAGGGATGTGGAGCAGGTCCGCTACAAGGGCGCGACCATCAAGCGACTGCTGCTGCGCACCGGCATCAAGAGTTATCGCAATGGGGTCGACCTCTATCTGCAAAATAAAATCCTGGAACGGGCGCTGCCCGTTGTGGACCAGGGACCAGAGGCCATCGGCCAGGCCCTCGCCACCCAGGACGGCGCAATCTACAGCGAAGCCTGGGCCGATGTCGGCGGCTTGCGTATCGCCCAGGATCGCCTGCTACAATTGCTGGGCGCCATCGAATCGGGCGCCATCGCCAGCGTCGCCCAATTCCAGACCGCCTTCGCAGAAGCCTGGGCCGCTTATGAATTGGACGAATGGGCCTGGGTGCGACGGACCTATCAGGACCGCACCGGCCATGCAGTCGACGAGCTGACGACCGAGGAGCTACAGACCATGCGCCAGGCCCGGGACAAAGCCGAAGGCACCGCCGTCAAAAAGGTCCTGGCCGATGCCGAGAAGGAGTTCGACGAGGGCGCCCATATCGGCTTTGGCATCGACGGCGGCCACGGCGAGCAAACGGCCGACTTCGAAGCCGTGCGCGGGACGTATGATGGCAATTCCTTCGTCGGCCAGATGCGGGAGCGACTGGCAGGAGATTGAATAGCGAGGGCAGTCTAAACGCGAGCGTCCATGGCCTGTCCGACGGACGTCGCCAGGAGTAATCAGCCGCCGTCCCAATAACGGGACGGCGGCAAGGGGAACGATCCTTGCGCTGGGGTACCCCCATACACCTTATGGGATGCACAGGACTCATTATGGCAGATTAGGGACTTCTCAGATGTTAAATTTCTAGTTACAATTAGGTTGCAAAACGCGTTGCGAAATTGCGAATTATAGCTTCAGTTACAACAACTAATAATGACCATTTCGAACTGCTGCTACAATCTGTCGCTCAATCCCCACAAGGAAACTCAATGAACAGGGAAACCTGGAAGATCTGGGCCCAAGTTCTCGGACTGATCCTAGTCCTATACGTCTTCCTGGTCAGCATCGGCCTACTCGGTGGCGCCTTCAAGCTCTTTGGCAAAGAGCTGGCCCACCAGCTCATCGAAATGACCTCCAATCCCCTGGTCGGTCTCTTCGCCGGAATCCTCGCCACCACCCTGGCCCAAAGCTCGTCGACCACCACCTCAATCGCCGTCGGCATGGTCGCCGGCGGGGCGCTGACTATCGAGGGCGCGATTCCCGTGATCATGGGCGCCAATATCGGCACCAGCGTCACCAACACCCTGGTCTCGATGGGCCATATCACCCGCAAAGAAGAATTCAACCGGGCGCTGGCCGGCGCCACGGTGCACGACTTCTTCAACCTGATCGCCGTTGTGTTGCTGCTGCCGCTCGAAATCGCCTACGGCTATTTGCAATTCATCGCCGTGCATATGGCCACCTTCTTCCAGGGCGTCGGCGGCATGAAATTCTCCAGCCCGCTCAAGGCCATCACCAAACCGGCTATTTCGTCGCTCATCGACCTGCTCGACAAGAACCCGGTCCTCTGCCTCATCGCCGCCCTGGTGATCATGTATGTCTCGCTCAAGTTCT
>JAYYUU010000201.1:0-7516 GCA_036343835.1 Candidatus Latescibacterota bacterium
TAGGATAAAGTAGTGACCGATTTCCAGTTACACAGTTAAATTTACAGACCCCTGACGGCAGGCAAGCAGTTGATGCAAGAGCACTGCGAGAGTCTGACAACAGCGGACAGAGAGCACGTCGCCGAGTTACTCGCCGGGCTACCCGGTGATCTCCACAAGACACCGCTTGGCGATGTAGAGGCATTCAATGTCCCCCATGCTTCGAAACCGAGCCTTGATAAGGCGACACTTGATTCCCTATCCTCACTGCTTGGCTCCACCGTGGTAAAAGCCCTGGAAACCTTCGCGGAGGAATACAACACGGAGTTCGATATTGAAGGACCACCGGTCTTTCTCCACGGAGAGTTGAATGAGCATCACATTTTGTGGGACGCTGTAAACCACAGACTCAATACGATTGATCTCAGTTCATGCAACATCGGGGATCCTGCCAGCGACTTCTCCGAACTGTGGAACTACGGAGAATCATTCCTTGAAAGAGTATATCAATTATACGACGGACCAAAATATCCCAAGCTTTTGCGACGAGCGGCACTTTTTTACAAAGCCAGACCCATATACGCCCTCAAGTATGCCTTGCAAGAGGACAAATGGCGAGCGCAGAGCATGAAGCTATTCAAGAGACGCTGGGCAGAATTGGCTTGAGCTCAACGGCTACTAACCGCACAAATTGCTCGCCGATACCAGTTCGAGATGGTAGCTAGAAACCCAAACTCAATGTTCAGCTTGAGTGGAAAGCGTATCCCACGTCATCATTTAACACAGCGGTTTTCGCTGCGGCGCATTCGCGCCTTGGCCTTCGGCAACGCCATTCGGCGTTGGCAAACCGTGAAACCGCCGATGATGCCAGAGGACGCCCCTGGGTATCGCGTCCATCCCAATATAAAGTGTAGTTGCCCGCGGTCCGCATACCGCGGCGCGAACACCGTCAAATGATGTACAATATCGTCCACGGGCGACTACCTCCGAGAAGAGATTTGAAGTCGGTCAACTCCAAATCTAGATCTCGACGCGGGTAGCCGCCTATTTTATGCCCGAAAAATGGCCAAAGTCCAGTACGACGTGGTGGGCAATATTGGGGAATGGACGCTCGACCCCTATGTCGAGGATGCCTACGCTTCTGCTTCGACTCGAAATCCCGTCGCAAATAATCTGAGCATCGACGAAATCATCGCCACGGCAAACACAGTCGTGGATCGGCGAGTGGTCCGCGAGGGATCGCACCAGGACTACGACAACCTTATGCGCGTCGCCAATCGCAGCCAGCATCCCCCACGATTGGCAGACGTCGCTGGTCGGGTTGTGCACCGTGGCGATGCCAAAATAAAAAAGACCGGCTCGCAGAGGAGCCAGCCTAACAACTCTAAACGGGGCTGCGGTTAAACGCGCGTCCACGCCCCCTTCTTCTTCGACGAAGCCACTGCCGCCACGACGAACTTCATCCCCGCCACGCCTTCTTCGACACCCGGATGTGGGAAGGCCGCTGGCACGCCCTGCTCGCCGCGGTTTTTACGGATCTGGCGCTCAATCGTGGTGTGGAGATTGGCCAACGCCGGGAAGAAATCCTCGTGGTGGCCCGAAGGCACCCGCAAATAGGAAGAGACCGCAGCCGGCAGGTCGAACTCCGCCCCAATCCAATAGGTCATATCGCGGCCATCGCCGTGGCGCACCAGCAGACTTTCGGCCCGCTCCTGGTGCCATTCGATCGAGCCCTTGGTGCCGAAGACGCGGAAGCCATTGTCGTTGCGATAGCCGACGGCGATCTGGGTCGCAGTAATCAGCGCGGTACCGCCATTCTCCAACTCGCCGATGGTATTGAAATCATCGTCGAGCACCCGGCCTTTGACGAAGGTGTTGAGCCGGGCCGAAACTTTTTTGACCGCCAGACCCGTCACCCAGGTCGCCGCGACAAAGGCATGGGTGCCGATATCGCCGCCGCAGTTGGAGATGCCGGTGCGTTTGGGGTCGGTGCGCCAGGAGGCTTGCTGCTGCCCCGATTTCTCCAGCGCGGTGGCCAACCAACCCTGATTGTACCACGAGTCGACCTTGCGCACCTCGCCGATCTCGCCGCTCTTGATCATCTCCTTGGCCAGCATCATCATCGGATGACCGGTGTAGGTATGGGCCAGCACGAAGGGCACCTTCTTGCGATTGACGATCCGCGCCAGGTCCTGGGCCTCGGCCACCGTCAGGGTAATCGGCTTTTCGCAGAGCACCGGGATCCCAGCCTGCAAGAAGGCCTTGGCCGGCTCGTAGTGGGCGAAGTTGGGGGTGACGATGGTGACATAGTCGAGCTCTTGCTCGCCGCTTTTGGCCGCGTCGAGCAATGCCTGATAGCTGGGATAGCCTTTGATGCCGTAGTCCTTGGCGGCGCGTAGCGATGCTCTGGGGTTGGTGCGCAGGGCGCCGGCGACCAGTTCGCGGCTGGCGTCTAATGAGATGGCGCGGGTATGGACCATGCCGAAAAACGCGCCGGGACCCCCGCCGCCGATCAAGCCTACTTTGAGTTTGGCCATTGAATTATCTCCTGGAGGTACTGTGCGGTGTAGTGAATTTCAATGGCCAATATGGGTACGCATTGGACCGGGTGCTGTCAAACGGATCTAGGCTATTTGAGCAGGACCATCCGCCGCGTCTGCTGGAAGGGTTCGGCGACCAGCCGGTAGAAGTAAAACCCCCGTCGCCAGCGCATGGCCCCCGTCGTCGCGACCAGCCCATACCGCGCGATGCGTGCCCGCCGCTTTAGTCTTATCCACAAGCTGGCGCACCGGCTGACCGGCGGCATTGAACACCGACAGATCCACCAATGCCTCGTGCGGCAAGTGATAGCGAATGGTCGTCGCGGCATTGAAGGGATTGGGGAAGCTGTATCCGAGCGCGAAATCCTCCGGCAGCGCCGCGAAGTCGGCCACCGCCGTCGGCGCGCCGGCCACCACGATCGCAAAAGTGTCCCGCCACACCGAGACGCCGTCCTTCTCGACTTCGACGCTGAACTCGATCTCGGCTCCGGGTGCGGCATCCGCATTCAGCGTCGGGGTCCGGCCGAAGACAAAGAACACGGTCTTCTCACCCGAGGGGTAGGGACTTTGGATTCGCCCAGTTTCGTCTCAAGGCACCCGTAGCACATTCTGAGGGATGCCCCTTTGCAATTGTCCGGCATCCAGACCGCGGTTGAACGCATAGCTTTTGTATTCCAAAGCCAACGAGACATCGCGTTGGCGGATTTTCACCCGCTGCGGTAGGTAGAGCTCCCCCAGTCGCTGGTATTTCTCCAACTCGCGCCGCAGCGAGTCGCCCCCAGGCACTGCCACGGCTTCGCTGCGCACAAAACCCCGCTGCAAATCCAGCCACACCCGCCGCCCGCCCCCAAGCGGCACCACCGCCCGGTCGGCGCGCGGATACTCGACGGGGCCGGTGACAGGGCCCGGCTCAACGAACCCGAGCAAGGCGTAGCGCAAGTCTAATTGGCCCAGATCCAGTCCCGTCAGCGCCGCCAACAAATGACCGTGCGCCACCCCCTTCAGGGGAGGATCCACCGCCCGACCATAAACGGTCAAACTATCGCCCTCTAGCAGCGCAGTAAAAATATGCGTAAAGAAAGGACCGCGTACCTCGACGCGAAAGAGATGGGGATTGACCAACTGTATTAGCGCCGTGCCCCGCTCCCGCACCTCGCCCTGCCGCAATTCGATCGCGGCCTCGACCGTCAGATCTTCGAAGTCTCTAAGGGGATCGACCGCTAGCGCCAGCAAGGCCGCAGGACCCTCTGTGGCACGCCAACCTTCCCTGCTCACCGGCGGGGGGGCACAAGCAAGCGCCAGGGCACAGAGCCCGATGCCCCAGCTATGCCACACTGTGCATATCCCGGCTCAAGGCGTCAGCTTGAGCCGGACCTCCTCGTTGTCGGGTACGAGCTCCAGCACCTTCTGCCAATGCGTTCGCGCCTCCCCGTCTTTCCCCAGCGCATTGGAGATATCCCCGGCGTGGTCGAAAATCACCGCCTGTGCTTCCGGCTCGTCCTCTCCCATCAACTCCAACGCCCGATGCAAGTAGTGCTCGGCTTGCTCCAGCTCTCCCAGGCGGAAATAAGCCCAACCCAAGCTATCGAGGAAGGCGCTATTATCGGGATCGAGCGAAATTGCCCGGGACAATAACTCGACGGCCTCTTCCAACTGCGTACCCTTGTCGGCATACATATAACCCAAATAGTTGAGGGCATAGGAGTTGTTGGGGGCGATCTCCAACAGAGATTCAAAAGTCTCCACCGCGCGCATGAAATATTTCTCGTGGCCCAGATGGCGCGAAGCCTGCTCATAACAGGAGCCCAAATAAAATAGCACGGGGGCCTTGTCGGCTTCTAGCTCGACCGCCCGTTCGAGCTGGTCGATCGCCGCTTCCCAGCGCTCCAACCGCTCCAGCGCGATGCCCAAATGCAAAAAGGCCTCGCCGTAGAGCGAGTCGACCGCCACCGCTTCCTCGTACTGTAGCAGCGCCCCTGCCCAGTGCCCCTGCCGACCCAGACTAATGCCCCAACGCACGCGCAGGGCGGCGTGGTCCGGCATCACTGCAAGCGCCTGCCTGTAGATGTCGATCGCCTCCTCCCAGGCGTCCTGCTGCTCCAGGGCAATGCCCCAGTAGAGATAGAGCTCGTCGTTGTCGGGCAGGCGTGCTATGCCGCGCTGATAGATGCCGATCGCCTCGTCGAAACGCCCCAAATCCCCTAGCGCCGTCCCCCAGTAGAGATAGAGCTCGCTGCTGTCGGGCATGGCCTGGACCGCCTTGCCGAGAACGGCATGGGCCTCGTCGTGATCTTCGAGATAGATATAGTATCGCGCCAGGTCGAGCCAGTGCTCGACCGTTTGTGGCTGCATGCCGACGATGCGTGCGAAAACCAGGGTCGCCTGATCGTGCTTCCCCGCCTCCGCTAGCGCCAATCCCAATCGGTAGAGTAGCCCCGCGTCCTCTTCCGCCAGAATCTCCTCCAAATCGTGCTCGGTGGCCATCAGCCGCGCCAGGTAGTAGAAGATCATACTGCTATCGGGCAACTGGCCCGCGGCCTGCCGGTAGATCAGCATCGCCTCGTTGCGATAACCCTGCGAGAGCTTGAACTCGGCCAGGCCCAACCAGGCGTCTTCGACTAAGGGATCCGCCGCGAGAACCTGTAGGTAGATACGCTCGGCCTCCTGCTGCTGGCCAACGCGCGCCAAGACACCGGCGATATCGACTTTGACTTCCGCCGGAGCGTCTTGCCGCGCGAGAACTCTTTTGAAGAGCGGAGTGATGCGTCTGGCCTGGCCCGTCTCGATATAGAGATAGGCCAGATGGCGGTAAAGCGGCCAGTTGTCCGCCTCGTAGCGCAGCAATTCCTCGATCTGGTCGATCGCCGCCTGGTGATCGCCCTCGCGCTCCAAAAGCTGGATCAACAGCCGGCGCAACCGCAATTGTCCGGGGTCCAGCGCCAAACCCTCGCGCGCAAAGTGCGCGGCCATCCGCATATCTTCTATGCGCTGGTAGTTGTAGGCGAGTTGGGCGTAGACGGTCGGAGAGGTCGGATCGAGGTCGGCGGCTGAGCGCAGGGCGACGATGGCCCCGAGATAATTGCCCTGTGCTTCGAAGACCTTGGCCTTGATAAAATACTGCATGGCCTGGCGGCGGCCAGCGGCTTCCTCGGACTTTTTGAGCGCCCATGGACCGGCACAGCCGCTCGCCATCAGCAGCAGGACACAGAGCAAAAGTCGGATGTGCGAAGCTCTATTCATAGCGCAGGCGTTTTCCGCCTCAAATGGTCTTCGGGTCCAGGGCATCCCTGAGCCCGTCGCCGAAGAGATTGAGCCCGAGGACGACAGTAAAAATCGCCAACCCGGGAAAGGTCATAACCCAGGGCGCCCGCAGTAGCAATTCGCGGCCCCCGGCAAGCATCGCTCCCCATTCGGGTGCCGGCGGCTGGGCGCCCAAGCCCAAAAAACTCAAGCCCGCCGCATCGAGAATCGCTGTGCCCATCCCCAGCGTCGCCTGCACGATCAGCGGCGCGGTGCAATTGGGCAAAATGCCATAAAAGAGCACCCGTGACTCGCTGGCCCCCAAAGCCCGCGCGGCCTCCACATAGGTGGTCTCGCGCACAGTCAGCACCGAAGCGCGCACCAGGCGCGCGAATTGCGGCACCAATACGATGCAGACCGCTAAAATGACATTGTCGATCCCGGGGCCGATGACGGCGACGATGGCGATGGCCAGCAGGATGGCGGGAAAGGCCAATATCAGATCCATCAAGCGCATGATCAGCATATCGGCGAAACCACCACGATAACCGGCGATGAGACCGAGCAGGGTCCCACCCGTCAACGCCAGCGCAATGGTGATCAACCCAATGCGCAGCGAGATCCGGGCGCCGTAGACGATGCGGCTGAGAATGTCGCGACCGAAGTCGTCGGTCCCCAGCAAGTGGCTCGTCGACGGCGGTTGCAGCCGCCCGTAGAGATCCTGCGCCAGCGGATCTTGCGGCGCCAAAAGGGGGGCTAAGAGCGCCACCAGGGTCAGCGCCGCCAGGATGCCGCCACCGATCAGCGCCAGGCGCTGCTTGCGAAACTGTCGCCATATCTCAGCTAGCAAAACCCACCGGCCTCAACCGACGCTCTTGCTTTCGCGTTGGGTCACGATCTGCTCTACCAGGTCGCGCAGTTGGGCGAGGTTGACGGGTTTATCGATAAAGCCGTCGAAACCCCGTCCCCGCACCTGGTCATCATCGAGATAGCCCGATACCGCCAGCACGGGCAATTGTGGAAACTGACTGCGCAGATTGTCCAATAAACCAAAGCCATCCATATTGGGCATGCGAATATCGGTGATGACCAGGTCCAACTCCTCCTCCCGGACCATCGCCAGGGCCTCCTGCCCGTCGCTGGCCTCAACCACAGTAAACGAGGCCAGGGCCTTTTTGACCAAGTGGCGGAAATTGGCCTCATCGTCGACGATCAGCACCTTTGGAACGGAGTTGCCGACCTGTCCTTCGATGTGCATCGCGACTTCGTCGAGGGACATGTCCCCGCGCTCGGCAGCCATCTCTATCGCCGCGTCAGAGCGCAGGCGCTCTTCCAATAGCCGGCGTTCGAGCACGGCTATCCGCTCCTCGTAGCGGCTCTTCTCCAGTTGGTAGTCGCGCATGCGGACATTATCGTTGTTTAGTTTTGCCGACAGGACATCGATGATATTTTTAAAGACGGTGGCCCGCATATCGTCGTCGTCGCGCAACATCCCGTCAAAGATCCGCTTCCCGACCACGAAAATATTGCTCGCTTTGCTCACCTCGACCGTCGCCGAACGCGGTTGGCCGGTAATCACCCCCATCTCGCCCACCGTGGTCTCCGGCAGGATTGTCGCCACGCGGATGCCCTCGGCGGTAACGATGATACGCTCGCCCGAGAGCAGGATGTACATCTCGTTACTGGACGTGTTGCTGCGACAGATCTGGAAACCCAATTTGTAGGACTTGTGCACACAGAGCCCAAGGATCTTCTTG
>JAYYUU010000202.1:0-10260 GCA_036343835.1 Candidatus Latescibacterota bacterium
GTAGCGTCGCGTTTTGCGCTAAGGTCTGTAACGATGGGATTGAGGTTAGGCCACTCCCAGAAAAGGAGGTACCAGCTCGACGATTCTGATGTTAAACACGGGTCCTGTAAATGGGCAAATAACCGGGAAGCGTGTCTCGGCATGGTCGCGAATCACCGGTAGATTATTTGATGGGACATACCTAAGGGGACATCTTTCCAATGCGCCGTGCCGATGGCGAAGTATTTGTGTTCAAAGGGGGGCGCAGGGCGGGAGGCGTACCAGATGCGGAGGGAGCCGTCGTCCAGACGCAAGATCGATTGGCTGGTGGTGTAGTGGGATTCCCAGGTGCGGGTCGGGTCGGGGCCGAAGATGGGGTTGGCTGGATCTTTTTGCCAGTTCAGGCCGTCGTCGCTGTGGGCGCAGCCGAGGGCGGTTTTCATTTCTTCGCCGCCGTGTTGGGTGTAGCTGCCGTACCACATCCAGTATTGGCCGGCGATCTTTAGTACTGTGGGGTAGAAGAGGCGTTGGCGTTCCCAGGCTTGGTCGAGTATGAGGACTGGATTGGGTGCGCTATGCCAATCGCGTCCATCGTCGCTTTCGGCGTAGCGGAAGCACCAGGGCTCCTGTCGTACGTCGGTAAACCAGAGTTTGTAGCGGTCGTCTTCTTTGAGCAGGGTCGGGGCGTAGGCGTGTTCGAGTTGTGCGTCGGAGGGGGTGTCCCAGGTGATGCCGTCGTCGCTCGACGTCTCGTGCAGGGTGTGGCGCGGGTTGCCGGAGGGAAAGTCGCAGGAGGAGAACCACAGCCGCAGGCGGCCGTTTTCGCGGCAGGGCGCGCCGTCGGGGTGGCGCAGGAGGGTTGGGGTGAGGATCGAGCGGTTGCCGGTGAAGCCGCAGACGGGGGCGCGGTCGTCCTTGGCGAAGTGGATGCCGTCGGTGGAGGTGGCGAGGCCTAAGGCGAAGACGCGGTCGGCGACGGAGTCGCGCGAGCCACTGTACCACATCGAGTACACGCCATGCTCATAGGCGACGCAGGGGGCGAAGAGATGCATGTCGTCGAAGGCGCCCGGTGCGCCCAGGCCGATGCAGGGGCCGTCGTCGCGGCGCCAGGGTTGGGACATTGCTTTAGGCCTCTTCGGCGGCGGTGTGGTTTTGCTCGACGGATTTTTTAAAGTGTTTGGTCAGCGTGGGTTTGGGCGGGTCGCTGTCGGCTGCTGCCATATTGTCGCCTCTCGAGGCCTTGTATAAGGGGTGGATTGCTTTGCCGATATCGTAGCGAAATGGGTCCGCAGTGGTCAAGCGATGGCGGAGGGCTATTCTCCTTCGCGGCGAGGGGTGACCAGTGTTTCGCCGTCGTCTTTTAGTAGTGGTCGGTGGTAGACATAGGGTGGCTCGAGCACGGCTTGCTGTGCCGCGGTGAGTTCGGAGACCCATTCGGGCATGCTGATTTCGTAGTGGCCGCCGGTGTAGTGGAGGTATTTAGGCGTGTAGCGATAGAGCATGGTGCGCCGCTCCTGCTCGCCCTGCCAGGGCAGGGTGCCGTGCATGGTGGCCTCGTTGAAGATCACCAGGTCGCCGGCGGTGAGCGGAATGGGGTAGACCAGTTGCTGGTCGGCCTGATAAAGGCGGATATCGCTGGGGCAGGGATAATTGGATTTGTGGCTGCCGGGGATGACGCACAGGCCACCGTCGCCGGGATTGACATCGCTGAGGTAGAACTGGCAGTTGATCAGGCCGCTGCGCATGCGTCCATTGTGGTAGGTGTAAAAGCGCGAGCCATTGAAGTTGACCTGGCCGTCGCCGTGGAGGTTGAGGCCTTCAGCGCCTTTAGTCGCGGTGAGGATATCGGGCGAATGGTCGAGTTTCCAGCCGCGCCCGAAAAAAGTGTTGAGATAAGGTACGAGTTTGGGGTGGGCTAGGATATCGCGGAAGGGCTGGCACCAGGGATGATCCCAGGTTAGCATGCCGGCGTAGTGTCCGCGCAGGTGCGTGCCCTCCAGTGCGGAGCTATCGGCCGCGCCGACGTGCTCGCCGCGCTTGTCTTCGTTGGCGTCGATGGCCGCGTTGAGCGCATCGACTTCGGCTGGAGTGAGCAAGCCCTTGATGACCAGGAAGCCCTGGAGGTCGAAGAGGTATTTCTCGCGGTCGCTCATCGTGGCGAAGGACACTTGTTCGTTCATGGAATTTCTCGTGGGATATTTGGGCGTTATTCCTCTGCTTCCTCTGGGCCGTCCGCGATCTCACAGCCGAAGACGAAGCGGTAGCCGTTGAGGTCGATCGCGGAAAATTCGCGGGTATTCCAGGGCTTGTCTTCGGGTTCGCCGCCGGTCTCGACTCGGGTTTCGATACAGTGTTGGAACATCGCATCTACGTCGTCGACGGCGATATAGAGTGAGAATTGGCTGGGTAGCGACTCTATGCCGGTCGCGAGGTGGATATCGACTTCGCCCAGGGTTAGCGAAACGTGGTCGGGTGGATCGCCCCAGGCCCAGTCGAGGGTGAAGCCGAGGCGCTCCACGTAAAACGCGCAGGCTGCGTCGATGTCGGGGACGCCGAGCGTCGGGATCAGTTTGGTCGCGTGTACCATATGTTGTTCGCAGGCTCAGGTTCGTCGGCTTTTTAGTCCCTTTATATCTGTTAATTATGGATCTCTAATCGTTTTGTCGAAGTGCTTGGTGGCATTTCTCAGGCTTTTGAGCGAAAAGTCGCCGAAGTGCTTGGTGACGTTTTTTGAGGCTTGAGTGTGGCGACGCGGGTCGGAGAAAGACTACTACCGGGAGGGGGACAGCGTCAACCCGCGCGGGGAATGGGCAACAAAAAACTGGTCCTGCAAAATATAGGACCGGCGTCTGCTGTGTGCTGGAAAAAGGCGGCTAATCGGCTTTGGCGGCGGGCTTTTCGCCGCTGCGGCGTCTGCCGCCGCGGCCACCGCGCCCGCGTCCCCCGCTGCGTCCTCCACCGCCTCCGTCGCGCCCCCGCCCATTGCGTCCGCGCCCGCCCCCGCCGCGCTTGGCGCGGATATTGTCGAGATCGGGTTCATCGCCTTCCCAGTAGGCGTCGATGGCATTGGCGTTGAGCAGGCGTTTGAGGTCGCGGAGGTCGCGGTTGCCGACCAAGGTCAGCGCGGTGCCCTTGCGGCCCATGCGCCCGGCCCGGCCGGTGCGGTGGGTGTAGATCTCGGCGTTGAAGGGGAAGTCGTAGTTGATGACGTGGGTGACATGCGAGAAGTCGAGGCCGCGCCCGGCGACGTCGGTGGCGATCATAAAGCGGATCTTCTTCTGGCGGAAGCGGCGAAAGATCGAGGTGCGGCGGTCCTGGTCGAGCCCGCCGTGGATGATGTCGACCGAATCGATGCGGCGCTGCAGGTCGCGGCAGAGGTCTGAGGCCTTATCGCGCGAGTTGCAGAAGATGATGCCCTGCCGGATATCCCCGTCTTCTAGATAGTCGACGAGAGCGTCAAAGCGCTGGCGACCGACGTGCTGGAAGGTGTGGATCAGCGACTGGGGCGCCCTCTGGTCGCGGTTGAGCTGGATGCGCACAGGTTCTTTGAGATATTGCTGGGTCAGCCGCTCTATCTCGTTGGGCATCGTCGCCGAAAACAACAGGGTCTGATGCTCCTGCAGCATGCATTCCATGATGAAATCGACGTCTTCGATAAAGCCCATCTTGAGCATTTCGTCAGCTTCGTCCAAGACCACGGTTTTGACGTGGGTCAAGTCGAGGCGGTGGTTCCAGATAAAGTCGATGAGGCGGCCGGGGGTGGCGACGAGGATGTGGACCCCGTAGTTGATTTTGGCCTTCTGGATGTCCATGTCGAAGCCGCCGTAGATGGCGAAGGGCACGGTGGCGGAGTGTTTGGCGATTTCGTCTACTTCCTGGACGTACTGGAGGGCGAGTTCGCGGGTGGGTACCAAGACGAGGACTTGGATGGCCTTGATGGAGGTGTCAATGGCATTGACGAGGGGGATGGCGCAGGCGCCGGTTTTGCCCGAGCCGGTTTCAGCCAGGCCCATGACGTCATTATTGGCGACGATGTGGGGGATGGTCTGTTCCTGGATGGGGGTCATGGTCTCGTAGCCCATTTCGTCGAGGGCTTTGAGAATGTGGGGACCTAGCTCAATGTCGGTGAATTGCATGAATCTCTACTCTACTCTATTCTATTCGGCGAAACGCGGTATGCAGAGAGGAAGGGAAGGGGTGCTCTGTGCAAGGGCGAAGCGAATGGGTGGGTAAATTCAAAGGTTGGCGTACATAGAATTAGATATACACTTAGGCAAAACAGCGAAATATGCAATGGAACGGCGTTGTGTTGGGGGGGGATTGGGGTATTTTTGTACCATTTCCGGGTGGGTTGCCCTCGCCGGACCTCGACAATGGTGCAATCAACGAAGAACAGCACCGAGGGTGGGGAGGAGAGGGAGATGGCTCGGGACTCGTGCTAATTTAAATGGATAAGGTGACGGAAAGATGACGGATATTCGGGTGCGGATCGCGCCCTCGCCTACGGGGCCAGTGCATGTGGGGACTGCGTATCAGGCGTTGTTTGATCTGGTGTTGGCGCGGCAGCACGGGGGTAAGTTTGTGTTGAGGATTGAGGATACGGATCAGACGCGGTCGCGGAGGGAGTATGAGGAACACATATTTCAGGCGCTGAAGTGGATGGGGTTGGATTGGGATGAGGGGCCGGATGTGGGGGGGGAGTATGGGCCGTATCGGCAGAGTGAGAGGTTGGAGATTTATCAGGCGCATGCGAAGCAACTGGTGGAAGGGGGGCATGCGTATCCTTGTTTTTGTACTAGTGAGCGGCTGGGTGCGTTGAGGGCGGAGCAGATGCAGAATAAGGAGCGCTTGGGGTACGATGGGCATTGTCGGGGTCTGGGGGCGGAAGAGGTCGCGCAGAGGTCGGGAGAGGATCACGTGATTAGGCTGAAGATGCCGGGGGAAGGCAAGTGCGTGGTCAAAGACCAGTTGCGCGGGAAGATCGAGCTGGACTTTGGGCAGCTGGACGATCAGGTCCTGATGAAGTCGGATGGGTTTCCGACGTATCATATGGCGGTGGTGGTCGATGACCATTTGATGAAGATTAGCCATGTGATCCGGGGGGAGGAGTGGATTACTTCGACGCCGAAGCATCTGGTATTATATGAGGCGTTTGGGTGGGAAGTGCCGGAGTATATGCATTTGCCATTGTTGCTCAATCCGGATGGATCGAAGATGTCGAAGCGGCGGAATCCGACCTCGGTGGAATATTATCGGCGGGCGGGGTATTTGCCGCAGGCGTTGCTCAACTATCTGGCGTTGATGGCCTATCCGCCGATTGGAGAAGAGAAGTTCAGTTTTGATCAGCTGATAGAGGATTTTGACGCGGAGAAGATCAATCTGGGTGGATCAATTTTTGATATCGAGAAGCTCAACTGGCTCAATGGGCGGTATGTGCGGGAGGACAAGACGCCGGAGCAATTGCTGGACGATCTGAAGGGCTGGCTGCTCAACGACGACTACGTAGGGCAGATGCTGCCGCTTTTGCAGCAGCGGATGGAGACGCTGGGGGATTTTATGCCGCAGGTGGCGTTTTTCTTTGCGCGCAAGGTCGAGCCGAGTGCTGAAGATCTGGTGCCGAAGAAGCGGGAGGTGGAAGAGGTGGTGCCGATGTTGCAGACGGCGGTGTGGGCGTTGGATGGGGTGTTGGCGTGGGATAAGGAGGGGGTCGAGGCGGCGTTGCGCGGGGTGGCGGAGTATTGGGATTGGCCGGTCAGGGATGTGACGGTGCCGTTGATCGCGGCGCTGACAGGGGAGAAGGTGGGGTCGCCGTTGTTTGAGTCGGCGGCGCTATTGGGGCAGGATATGACGCGGATGCGGATTCTGGACGCGATGAAGGTGTTGGGGGGGCTGTCGAAGAAGAAGGCGGCGAGGTTGGAGAAGGAGTGGAAGCGGAAGTAGGGTTAATAACCGCACCAAAAGAAAAGGCCCGGGAGCGGATCCCAGGCCTTTTTGCGTTCTGGCAATTATGCGTTTGGCAGGTGTGGCTCAAAGGCGGTGTCGATAGAGTGATTTGCGAGATGTTGGCGCAGGGGTACTGGCGTACCCTGGTCGAACAATATTCTCCTGTACCGACCGAGTTCGCCAGTGCTTTAACCTCGTGTTCGAGAACGGCTTCCGCCGGCGAGCGCTCAACGCCGGGAAACCATGCCAAGAACTGCGCCAGGAGTCTCGTGACGAGGCTAAGAGTCTGCGCGGCGAGGTGGAGGAGATGGAGCAACGGTTGCACGGTGAAATGCAGGAAATACGGCAGATGGTGGTTGCCAGAAACGACGAGACGAATAAGCGTCTCGATTCGCGCTTTGCGATTCTAATGACGACGATGATCAGCCTGACGGGCGTGATTATCGCGGTCGTCAAGCTCTGATCAAGATTCCCATATATACCAAAAGGCTCCGGAAACGCTCCGGAGCCTTTTGGTATTCTCTATTGGGTCCCACCTATTTCTTCCGCTGTTGTTTCTGCATCCGCGCCCAGGTGTCGCGCAAAGTAACGGTGCGATTAAAGACCGGCTTTTCTTTGGTATGGTCTTTCGAATCGGCGCAGAAGTAGCCCAGCCGCTCGAACTGACAACTCGATCCCGGCTCGGTTGCGGCGAGGGCGGGTTCCAAATAGCACGAGTCGAGCACCTTTAGCGAGTCGGGGTTGAGATTGTCGGTCCAGGTGCCGCCCTCGGGCGCCTTGAGCGGATTTTCGAACTTGAAGAGTCGGTCGTAGAGCCGGATCTCCGCCTCGATGGCGTGGGGGGCCGAGACCCAGTGCAGGGTGGCTTTGACCTTGCGGCCGTCGGGCGCGTCGCCGCCGCGGGTGGCCGGATCGTAGCTACAACGCAATTCGACGACTTCGCCATTGTCGTCCTTGATCACCTCGTTGCAGGTGATGAAATAGGCGTAGCGCAGCCGCACCTCGCGGCCCGGCACTAAGCGGAAAAACTTGCGCGGCGGGTCTTCCATAAAATCTTCGCGCTCGATGTAGAGCTCGCGCGAGAAGGGCACGGCGCGGGTACCGGCGCTCTCGTCTTCCGGGTTATTGATCGCCTCCAGCTCTTCGCTCTCGCCTTCGGGATAGTTTTCGATGATCACTTTGAGTGGGTCGAGCACCCCCATGCGCCTGGGGGCCGTTTTGTTGAGCTGGTCGCGGATGCAAAATTCGAGCAGTGAAATGTCGATATTGTTGGGTCGGCGTGCGATACCGACTCCCTCCCAGAAACGGCGGATGGCCTCGGGCGGGCAGCCACGGCGGCGCAGGCCGCGCAGGGTGTAGAGGCGCGGGTCTTCCCAGCCGTCGGCGTGGCCTTCTGCGACAAGCTGGCGGTCGTAGCGCTTGGACAGCGCGGTATAGGTGATATTGCCACGGGCGAATTCGATCTGCCGCGAGGGGAAAATGCCGAGCTTTGCTATATACCACTCGTAGAGCGGCCGGTTGTTGATAAACTCGTGCGAACACAGCGAGTGGGTGACGCCCTCAAGCGAGTCGCTCTGGCCGTGCGCCCAGTCGTAGAGCGGGTAGATACACCACGCGTCGCCGGTGTGCTGGTGCTCCATGTGCAGGATGCGATACATGACGGGGTCGCGGAGGTTGATATTGGATGAGGCCATGTCGATTTTGGCACGCAGGACTTTGGCCCCGTCGGGAAATTCGCCGTTTTTCATCCGCTCGAACAGACCCAGATTTTCTGCGACTGCACGGTTGCGGTAGGGGCTGTCTTTGCCCGGGTCTTTGAGGGTGCCGCGCGTTTCGCGAATCTCGTCGGCGCTTTGGTCGTCGACATAGGCCAGGCCCTTTTTGATCAGCTCGACGGACCAGTTGTAGAGTTGGCCGAAGTAATCGGAGGCGTAGTACTCGTGCTCGCCCCACTCGAAGCCCAGCCAGCGGATATCTTCCTTGATCGCGTCGACGTACTCCTGCTCCTCCTTGGCGGGATTGGTGTCGTCGAAGCGCAAGTTGCACTGGCCGCCAAACTCTTCAGCGATGCCAAAGTTGATGCAGATGGCCTTGGCATTGCCGATGGTCAGATAGGCGTTGGGCTCGGGGGGGAAGCGGGTGATGACCTTGTCGTAGCGGCCATTGGCGAGATCCCGTTCGATTTCCTCGCGCAGGAAGTCGCGGGATTTTTCGGATTCGTCTTTGGTTTCGTCGTCGTTGCTCATGGCGTCCTTTTTGGCGCTATTGAAAAGCAAAAATAAAACCCACTGCGAAAGTGGCTCGCAGCGGGTTGGCAGTCGATTCTTTCGGCCTAATCTACCGGTGTGAGAATCTCCGCTGCGGATTGCCCTGGATGGGTTGGGGCTGTTGTTGTTGGGGTTGCATGGTCATCATCGAGCTGGCGTCAGTGGTTGTAAATTCGCATGGCGACTACGCCTTAAAGAATAGGCAGCGATTCGCTCAATCGCAAGCTCCGGGCTCAGGCCGGTGGGTCAGAGAAGCGCGCGAGCCGATAGGGCGCCAGGAAGTCGATGTCCGCCCCGTCGAGTATTTCGCTGGCGGCGCATTCGCCGACGAGGGCGGCGAGGGTGACGCCGCTGTGCATGGTGGCCAAATAGAGGTTGGGCGCAGATGGGGTAAAGCCCAGGATGGGTAGCCCATCCCGAGGCATGGGGCGTCGCCCTCGGCGGATCTCGCGTATGGCAGCGTCTTTTAGCGCTGGCAGGAAGCGGGTGGCGGTTGCGAGGACTTGATCTACCTCGGCGTTGGTCTTGCCGAGTGAACCTCCGTCGCGGATGGTGCCGTGGCTGCCGCCGTGGATCTGCACTGAGCCGTCGGCAAATTGGCGGAAGTTGACGCCGTCGGGGAGGTCGCGGGGCGAGTGGACGACGGAGACGGTGCGGAATACGGGGGGCAAGGGCTCAGTGAAGAGGGTGGCGCCAAAAGTGTGGTAGAGCGGCAGGTCGATGCTGGCGTGGGCGGCCAGCGCGGCGGTGTCGGGGCCGCCGGCCAGCACGGCGGCATCGCAGGGGATCGGACCGGCGTCGGTCTGCAGGGCTTCGATCCGGTCGCCGGCCCGGTGGAGGTCGGTGACGCGGGTATCGGGTCGGATTTCAGCACCCCGGGCGGTGGCCCCTGCGACACAGGCGCGGACGACGGCGGGCGCGTCGACGTGGCCGTCGGCGGGCGAGCAGGAAGCCGCGGTGACCGCGCCGGGCGTCAGGCCGGGCTCCAGGACGGCCAGCGCATCGTCGTCGAGGAGCTGGATGGGATAGCCCCAGGATTGGAGCTCGTGGACCCGGTGGGCGATCTGGTCGCCGCCTTCTACGGTGACGGCCCAGCGCAACTCGCCACCCCAGCTAAGGCCTAGGTCGGCGTCGAGGCGGCGGGCGAAGCGATCCCACATGTCGAGCGAGCGGCGGTTGAGATCGTGGTAGTGGCGGGGCGTCTTGTCGCGGGCGTTGAGCCAGGCGAAGGAGACGGCGGATGCGCCCGAGCCCGGGGCGGCGGCATCTATGAGGGTGACGCGCGCGCCCCGCAGCGCGAGGTGGAAGGCGATGGACGCACCGACGATGCCGGCGCCGACGACGGCGATATGGGGTGGCATGGCTACTCGTCCAGCGTCGAGACGCGGTGCTCGGCTTTTTCGAGCCAGGCCGGGTTGATTTCGACGCCCCAGCCGGGGCCCGGGGGAATCTGCATCTGGCCGTCGACCATTTTCAGCGCCGGCAAGAAGGTCTCTTTGATCCAGTCGTTGTCCTCGATGCCGTATTCGAGATAGGGCGCGGCGTTGGGCGCGGCGGCCATCCGGGGGGTGGCGTAGGAGTCGATGCGGGTGATTTTCACGGCGTTTTGCGCTCCCAGCCGCTGGTCTTCCAGCGCTCCCCCTCCCGCTTAAAACCCGAGTCCTGCGGCGGCAATAGTCCGCGCAGATGCTTGCAGCCATAGGCGAAGCCCTCCAACCCGGGGAAACCGCGGTCCTCGTTTTCGACGCAGAGCACGTAGTCGTAACCCGATTCCCACAGCGCGCCGATGAGGGTGCTCCAGTTGAGCTGGCCGCGGCCGGGGACTCGGTATTGCCACCACCAGTTGCCGATGATGCCCTGGCGGTAGAGCATGCGCTCGCTGATTTCGCAGTCCTTGACGTCGGCGTAATACCACTTGCCGGCGAAGTCGCGGATGACGTCTTCGACGGGCAGGATCTGCAGCCACAGCCAGTGCGAGGGGTCGCAGGACAGGCCGAGGTGGTCGGAGGGCACGGCGTCGAGGATTTTTTCCCACATCTCGGGGTTGCAGCCGATCTGCCCCATGCGCACC